>NZ_MPPI01000005.1:102536-209743 GCF_001895925.1 Phormidesmis priestleyi ULC007
GCTGACTTGATGATCAAGCTTGGCGATCGCTTGGGGCGATTTAGTCAATCCTTCAGCCGGGGGCACGCCTGCAAACAAGGTGGTGACTTGTCGCATTGCCGCTTCTAGAGCTTTACGAATCTCTTGACCCCAGTGATTATCTTGGCAATGCAGCCGCTCTAGTTTGACTTGTCCATTGGGGCGAAACATGATCAGCGCGCCGCCATCAGCATCAGTGACGCGGCTCGCCATCAGAGGAATCAACTCTAGAAACTGATTGAGATTGTTAAAACTGCGAAGCGCAAACCCTAGCGAACTCAACAGGTCTTGAATTTTGTGCTGCTCACGGTTCAGCCGTGCCACCAGTTCCTTGAGGGCAAACACTGGCGTTACGTCTGAGGCACCGTTGCGATCGGGCGGTTGAGAGGGCTGTCTAGGAAAGGGCACAGCAGTCATTAGGTCAGATAAGGGATTCGAGTATCCGTGCTAGAGAATATAAGTCAAAAATAAACAACTTGTGAACGTTTAATCGTTACTCAGTTGTGAACATCAATAGTAACGAATGGGTTGCAAAGCGTGGCATCTATTTTTACGGGAGTTTTAGCGGATTTAAGCAAGCTGAATTTAGTTCGGATATACGGTTTCTGTTGATGGGGTGAGCTAGAGGGTTTGCCGATCGTAAAACTGGCGACTCTAGCGATCGCACTTTGATCACTCAAGTGTTTTTCGGCTTGAGGGCGTAATATTAATGACGGTAATCGGAGATCGAACTTACATCAGTCTGCTTGCAAAATTACAGACGCATCTGAGTAATTTCAGGCAATTGTAGTCGCAACTGAGCGAAACCGAACATGAATGTGCAATTTAGCCACTAATCAAGGCTTCGACAAACTCATAGCTAGAAAAGGGACGCAGATCTTCGATGCCTTCCCCGGCTCCAATAAACCGAATGGGTAGCCCTAATTCTTCAACCACTGCCAGAGCCACGCCTCCTTTAGCGGTGCCATCAAGCTTTGTCAGCACCACGCCACTGAGTTGAGCCGCTTCTGAAAAAACTCGCGCCTGTCTCAGACCGTTTTGCCCCAGTGTCGCGTCTAAAACCAGCAGAGACTCAACTCTGGCATTGCCTGCTTTTTTGTCAATGATGCGACGAATCTTGGTCAGCTCATCCATCAGGTTTTTTTTGTTTTGAAGTCGTCCTGCGGTATCGACTAGCAGCAATTCAGTGCCTCGTGATTGGGCGGCGGCAATGCCATCAAAAACAACGGCGGCTGGATCGGTATTTTGTCCGGGGTTGGCGATCACATCCACCCCGCTACGCTGACCCCAAACTTTCACCTGCTCAACGGCAGCAGCACGAAACGTGTCGGCGGCAGCAATTAAGCACCGATAGCCAGACTTTTGAGCAATATGAGCGAGTTTGCCGATCGTCGTCGTCTTGCCTGCCCCATTCACTCCAGTGATCAGCCAAATGTTGAGCGTGTCTTTCTCAGGCACAAATACCGGGTTGTGAGACTGAAGCGGACGATCGAGCAGGTCGCGCAGCAGTTTTTTGAGGTAGGCGATCGCTTCCTCTGGCGGCAGCACTTCTTCGCGCAGTTTGGTTTGCAGCGCGGCGATAATTTTGTCGGTGGCTTCTACACCTGCATCGGCTTGCAGCAGCAGAGCCTCGATTTCAGTCACCGCATCTTGATTGAGCGGGCCTTGACCCACGATCGCCTTGAGTTGATTAATCAACCCTCGGCGGGTTTTGTCTAGCCCCTGTCTTAACCGTTTTAGCCAGGTGATCTCTTCGAGGGTGATGTCTTCAGCGCGACGACCCTGAGCCGCCAAAACTTCGGTAGACCAGAGAAATCCTTCATCGAGGGCAAACGCGGGAGCTTCTTCGATCGCGCTGGGCGGCTGAACGGCGGCGAGGGGTTGTTCTTCCTCGATCGCGGTTGCCCGAAGTCTTTCTAGACGAGCTTCTCGATCGGCTTCAGACTGTGCCCAAAATGGTAGAGGAGCCGCTGGTTCGGGTGGAGCCTCAGCCGGAATTGCCGCAACTTCGGGAGCAGGTTCAAGAGATTCAGGAGATGCGATCGCCGCTGTTAAATCATTTTTAACGTCTTCTAGAGTGCCTAAAAATTGGTTAACCGCTTCAACAGAGAACCCTTCAGGCGATACAGGAACCGCGTCTTCGGGTGCTTCTACCGTATCTGCCAAGATCTCTTGAGGTGCGATCGCTTCAACGGGTTGAACTAGTTCTTCCTGCTGCTGACGCTTCTTTTTGATGTTTTCATAAGCGGCTTTGGCAAAACTCAGATAGCTTTCATCTACATCTGACGGATTTGATGTTGCCGCAGGCGTTGGTTCAGGTTCGGGTTGAGCAGGCTCGTCTGCTTTTGATTCCTCAGCCTTTTGATCGAATTTACGATTGAACCAATTGAACGTCATTGCAGTTACCTGAATCTTCTCTCACTCTATTTAATGTAATTGAAGTTGCTCTCTACGAATTACGAGCTTTTGCACTGGCTTTTATTTGCTCAGTGACTCGTCGCAAAACCCCGTTGATGAATTTGTAGCCTTCTTCGTCGCTATAGCGTTTAGCGAGTTCTACAGCTTCATTAATTGCGTATTCGAGTCGCAGACCTAAGTACATCATTTCGGTGACAGCAATGCGGAGGATGTCTCGATCGACCCGTGCTAGTCGGTCTAACTGCCAGCCAACCAGGGCGTTGGTTAAAACTTGATCGACTTCCTGCCGCTCTTCATAAAACCGAGTCAGAATCTCTAAAGAATAAGCACGCACCTCTGGCTGGTTAGCCAACTGAAGAAGTTCAGGAATTTCAAAGGTTCTGCCGACTCGATTGATGGCGGTTTCGGTCAGGTCGATCGCTTCCCTCACCATCTCTCTAGCCGCATCTACATCGCTAGCGCGGGTTTCGCTGCTGAGGAGTCGGCTATTGCCGCGTTGCAGTTCGCCGACTGCGGTTTCTAGAGTGTCGTGGGCATCAGTTGCCAGAGTGCGAATCGCCGCCACAACAATATCTTGAAGTTTTTGGGTGGTCAATCGCTCCTGCTTGGCAGGTAGCTGGCTGATGCTCAAAAGAGCCAGTTCACGGGCAATTCGACGGGCTTGCATGGCGGATTTAGTTGACTAGGTTCGGTCTGGTTATCTTAGCAAGTTTGGATCGACGATCGTAGAAGAATTTTAGACCGATTCAAATCGCTATTCTTCTGCCAGGGCTTGCCGAGGCGATGGCTCAACCAAAGACTCTAAAACTCGCTTGCTGCTGCTAGTAGGAGGTGCCGCCAAAGGAGCTAACATGAGCGACTCAGGGCTAACAATGCCACCCGAAATAATAATTTTGAACGCATCCTCGATCGGCAGTGACAGCGTGATCACCCCCGACTCTGGCACAACCGCATACCAGCCTGTGGTCGGGTTTGGGGTTGTCGGAATGAACACACTCACCATCTCGTGAGGGAAATGAGACTGCACCTCAGCACCGATCGCGCCTGTGACAAACCCGATCGACCAGACACCAGTGCGCGGATATTCGACTAACACAACGCGCCGAAATCGACCGTTAGAATCTTTGAAGAGAGTTTCTAACAGTTGTTTGAGCGTTTTATAGATAGCTCCTGCTAGCGGAATCGCTTGCAAAATCCGTTCGCCAAAATCTAGGAGCCAGCGTCCGGCAATATTGCGTGCCATGAGTCCGATCAGCAGGATGCACAGCAGAGGCACCGTCAAGCCAACGGTCAGATCGATTAAATTCACCAAAAACGGATTGAGATCGTTAAACGGGTTGATCTGCTTGGGGATGCGAGTCAGAAAATTGATCACCCAGCTTGCGATCGTAATCGTCAGCCAAATCGTGGTAGCTAATGGAATCACCACTAACAAACCTGCAATTAGGTCATTTTTTAAGTCTTGTTTAAGACGTTGGATCACAGGTAGCCCTCTCTTTCAACTGGCTGCAATTATCACGAAAATTAGGATCTTGACTTCAATCGATGAAAAGGCGGTAAGCAAAATTCTGACCGTCAAAGAATGCGAAGTGCTTCGTTGATTTTGCCTGTCTCAGGGGTTACGATCCCCACCTCTCAATTGATTTACTGAATGTCTCTATCCTAATCTACAAGACTTGTAAAGAAATGTTTCAAAGTCTACAGAGATTTTTTAAGCCAGGTTTTTCCTATTTAACCATTGATCCCCGATCGGGAATATCCGAACAGGATTGGTATCTTATTTAACATTACTGAGATTATCAAACAGAGTGATCACGAGAACTAGACCCAGGCATGTGTCTAATCTCCCAGACTTTTAGCAAAATTAGATATTCATAAAATGCTTGTAAGGTACACCAGGAAAAGCCTGCACGACCATCGAGAAAGCCGCCTAGCAGAAAATACATATAGAGAAAGCGGACGATCGGGCGAAACGGCATCCGTAGGGAAAGATCTTTGAGCGCACGGCGGCGATCGACTTCTGATTGGCCAAACCACACTTCACGCCATTGAATCTTGCCTTTATCGAGCTGATGGACGGTTTCGATCGCTTCGTTAGTCGAATAGTGATTGTGTTTATCGATCCAGCGGCTCATGCCCTTGCTGCAAGTGTAGTGAGGATAGGTTTCGGTTAAAAATCCGGTAGAGCCTTCGACAACTTCGCGCTCGGTGTGCCCATAATCGCTGAACCAGACTTTGTGTTTGTCAAAGAGCCGAAGCTGATAGCGAGGATATTGAGTGCTGTAGCGAATCCAGTGCCCCATAAACATGACTCGCTCGGCGGCGTAATATCCCACATGAGTTGGTTGCAGAATAGTGGTCAAACACTCCTCAAAAAGTGCAGGTGTCATTCGCTCATCGGCTTCTAAGATATAGACCCATTCGTGCTTTGCTGGAATCGATCGCAGCATCCAAGTGCGCTGTTTGCCATGACTTTCAAAAGCGTGTTGCACCACCCGAACCGGGTAACGATTCGCAATCTCGATCGTGCGATCGTCACTGAAAGAATCGACCACAATCACATCATCTGACAGCAAAGCCGACTCAATGCAAGCCGCGATATCAATTTCTTCGTTGTGCGTGAGGATATAGATTGAGAACATGCCGGGGTATTTGAGCGGGGTTAAAACGGTGACTTACAGCAAGCGGTTGACGATCGACAAAAAATGTCAACGGTCAACCGCCCAATTTAGACAGGAATGACTTCTAGCGGATCGGGGCTTTGAGCCGAGAGCCTCTAAAGACTCCCATTTCTCGCAGACCTGTCCAGCCAATGATGCTATAGCCTAGCGCTAACAGCAGACTGCTCAAACCGACGCGAACGCTGGTCTTACGGAAATCAGTTTCGGCTTGGGCTTTGAGTTGCTTTTGCTCATCCGCAATTTTAATTAGCCCCTGATTTCGGAAATCTTTGGCTTTAGACTCGATCGCAGACGGGTCGGTCTTGAGCTGCTGCAATTCTTTTTGCGCTTGTTGGGCTTGAGCAAGCTGGTCGCCTTTGAGCTGCCCACTCGCGATCGCTTGACCAATTTGCGTCAGTTGTTGATCTAAAAGTTGACGCTGTTTTTCGTCTTTGAGGGCCGCCGTCAACTGGTCTTGACGCTGCTGAACTTTAGAGTTGAGGTCAGCCGTCAGGTTAGCGGCTCTGTCATCAATCTGCTTATTAGACTGCTCGGCGAGAATGCGAGTGTTGTTCATATGAAGGGGCGCGATGAACAAAAACGCCAAGCCCAGCACACTCGATAAAATCAGTGCCCAAAATCTGAGGCTTAAAAACGGCTTGCGCTCAGACGCGATCGTGCCTGATTCGAGAAAGTAGCTCAAAAACAGCAAGGCAAGCCCGATCATCGGGATGATGCCGCGATCGACCATTTGCGTAAAGGTGCTTGCGACCCAGGCGTTGTCTTGCGACTTGATCGGGATCAGCAGCGTAATAAAATCGATCAGAGACGACAGGATTAAGATTAATCCGACTAATTTGAGAATGAAGGGGGCTGAGTTGGTTGCTTTCATCCGACTAAAAACGTGTGTAAGGGTTGGATTAACTTTAGACCAGGTGAGAAAGAGTTGCGGGGGTGAGCGCTGGCTGCCCTAAACGAGTCAATGGACGATCCGAGTCTTATTGTGGCAGTCATTGGGCTTCAAGCTTTATAAACCTTTATCCGAGAAGTTGCGATCTTTGTGGTCTCTACTTAAGGTTCCGCAACTCTCAGGAAAAATCACAATTTGGAGCGTTGCTGGTCTAGATAAAGGTGATTGTGTAACCGAGCAGATTAAATTTGTGAAGAAACTCGGATATTCTACATTAATTAAAGCGACTTGCAGGGATTCAGATAGGGAACAAGTTTCTCGAAGACTGTGAGTTGTGCAGTTTTGCAAAAGACTGATTTCCTTGAGTAAAAGTTCCCCAGAAACCGTAATCTCTAAAAAAATTAGGTGAGAGAACCAAAATCAAGTGTCATCCCCTCTTCAGAAAAATCCGACTATTTCAACGATCGCTCAAGGCTTAAATCTCTACACCCTGCAAGGCGTTGCGGTCAGTTCATCTGGGTTTATGGTGCCAACGCTCGATGGAGAGGTGCTGCAAATCAGTCCCCAAGGAACGATCGTGCCTCTGGTCGATTTGCAAAAATTGAACTTAGGAATCCCGTTTGGAATCGCGACCCACGATAGTGACTTGATAGTGACCACCTCTGACTATTTTCCCAATCACTATCTATTGCGAGTCAAGCTTAATGGGACGGTGACTACGATCGCCGATCTTTCTGAGTTAAGCGGTGATGCAGGTGCCCCATTTGGGGTGGCGGTGAGTGATGACGATTATATTGTCACTCTCTCTACCGATGTGGTTGAGGCAACTGGTTTACTGTTGCGGATTAACGCGGCAGGCGCAACACCCAAATTGCAGAATTGACAGGCGGCAATCCGTTTGGGGTGGTGGCGATGGGCGGAGATTTCATCGTGGCGCAATCTAAAGGGCAACTGCTGCGGGTCAACCCTAAAGGAGCAAAATCCGTCATCTTTGATGTGCAGAAAGCCGGGTTTGGGATTCCGTTTGGGGTGGCGGTGTGGAATGATCACCTGTTTCTGACGACCAATTTAGGATTAATTGTAAAAGTCGATCGCAGCGGAAATGGGGTAGCGATCGTAGACTTGGTAAAGGCTCGGTTTGGCGTTCCGTCTGGAATTGCAATCAGTGATAATAACTTGGTTGTGACGACAGGTTCTGGCTATTTGCTGAAAATCGTAGGGCAAACCTAGAAACGACTCAAGCACAAAGGACTTCCGATCGATCTACTGTTCACGCAACGCTATGAGTCATGTCAAAAAACCAATCTAAAGACTTTTTAGGTAGCTCAACACATCTGCCATCTCTTGCGGATTGGGTTGAAACTGCGGCATCGGAGGAGTTTTGCCACTAGTTACTTGATCAATTAGCCCAACGGGAGACTTGCGAGCCGAGACACCCTTCAAACTAGGGCCAACTTTTCCGTCTGCCGTCAAGCCATGACAGCCCGCGCAATTCATCTGAAAAATGGCGTGCCCTTGAATCGCGTCACCCGGTCGAGACAACACCTCTCGGACATAGGGATCAGGCTTGTGTAGGTGCCTAAACCCAAAAATCGCCAGCACGATCGCTAGCATCGTCACCAGCGCGATCAACACGATTCTCTGCCCAGGGCTTTCAGGTTTAACGGTTTGCTCGTTCAAAAGTCTTAACTAAACGAAATAGTTGGGCGAGTTATCTATCATTAACTAAACAGATTTTAACAACTTTCGTCACGTTTTGATAGAAATATAGCCCTCAAGATAGGTGTTGACTTCACCTCCAGAGCTTGATGGAGTTGAGATTTTGGAGACTGATGGGCTTAAGATAAAGATTAAGGATACCCCGATCGAATGTATCAAACCCTTAAAAATTTAGGAGAGCACCCATGATTGAGCCAATTCTGCTAGGCATTGTGTTGGGTTTGGTTCCCATTACCCTGGCGGGGCTGTTTGTCGCTGCCTATACTCAATATCGCCGTGACAATCGACTAAATATGTAGAACGTAGTTGAGATCTAGTGGGATAAGGAGTGAAAGCTGCTTATCCTATTTTTTTGTCCAACAGATAGTTACCTAGTTGTCATACTAATGACAAGTTCGGTCTTTAGACTACGGGTCAGACGCTCAACCCTATGAATGGGGCAAACGTCACTGACCTGATTATTGTGGCTCTTGACCTATGGAATTTTGGACGGTTAAATACGTGCTTCTAAATGCTCTTAATATTCTGCACAGCAACGCTCGCTGGATGAGTTGGAACTTGTTTTTGGCGATCGTGCCCCTCATTCTCAGTGTGTTGCTGTTTCGTCGCACTCAACTGGGGTCATCGACCGTCACGGTGCCTCCCATGCCGCTTGCTCACCGTCATCGATCGTGGCTCTGGTGGTTGGGCGTTTTGACCTTTGTTGCCTTCTTGCCAAACGCTCCTTATATCTTGACCGATGTGATTCACTTCATTGATGAGGTGCGATATGCTGACTCAATTTGGCTAATCACACTCGTGCTGATTCCGCTTTATGGGGCGTTCATCTTCGCTGGTTTTGAGGCATACGTCGTGTCGCTGATCAACCTGGGCTATTACCTAAAACAGCGAGGATTAGGGCGATATATTCTCAGAACTGAGTTAGCGATTCATGCCCTGAGTGCCGTTGGCATTTATCTGGGTCGTTTTCTGCGCTTCAACAGTTGGGATATCGTGACTCGCCTGGATGCGCTAGCCGTAACAATTTTGGATGATGTGCTGGCAAAGCGCCCTCTGCTGACGATCGCCATCACATTTCTACTCGTGAGCGCCTTATATGGGCCGCTTAAGCAGATTAATCTCGCGATCGCAGCTTACTGGAAACCCCGTGCCAAAAGTCTAAGATCAGCAGACTCTTTGCGCTTTTGACATCTATCGCTGAAGTCTGCCCAGACGCTTTTGCTCGGCTTGGTTGAGCGCGTAATAGGTCGATTCGACCGCATCTAAATTGACAGAAATGGCAGTAACGCCCCACTGCACTAAAGAATCAATCAAGCTGGGATATTGAACGGGTGCCAAACCACAAATCGAGCAGGGAATGCCAAGTTTGTGAGCCGTCTCGATCAGTTGGGCGATCGCTCTCAGCACCGCCGGATGATGTTCGTCAAACGTCAGCGCCATCAAACCCTGATCGCGATCGACTCCTAACAATAGCTGCGTCAAATCACTAGTGCCGATCGCAATGCCCTGCACACCCGCCTGCACATATTCAGGCAATAAGAACAGCACAGACGGCACTTCTGCCATAATCCAAAGTTGAAAATCGGGATGGTGGGTCAGCCCGGCTTGCTCAACTCGCTGCCGACAAAAGATAAACTCCTCGACGGTTCGCACAAAGGGCAACACCAAGCGCACATTGGAATAGCCCGTTTGATAAACTTGGCTCAAAGCGGCAAGCTCCGCCTCAAACAGAGCGGGATTGAGCACATAGCTAAAGGTGCCGCGCACTCCCAACATCGGATTCGTCTCAAACGGCACATCACCGCCCTCTAAGCCGCGAAACTCATGCGATCGCAGATCCAAAGATCGATAAAAAACAGGGCGAGGCGCAAACGCACGAGCAAATTTGCTGATTTGGGTAGACAGCCGATCAATGAGTTTGTCTCGCCGTCCGGTTTGCAGCCATAACTGGGGATGCTGTTGATCTAAGATTTCCATCACCATTAGCTCAGAGCGCAGTAAGCCCACGCCATCGACTGCCAGACTTGCCGCGTGATCGAGCCGATCGGACTGGCTGAGATTCACCATTAGTTGAGTGGCGATCGGAGTTTTGATCTCCATTGCAGCCGTTTGATTGAGTAGCGTTTCTGCTGTCTGCTGGTTTGCAAACTCACGTTTTAGCGCCGCAGTCGCTTTATAGACTTTTCCATCACTTCCATCAATGAGCAGCGAGTCTCCCGTTTTGATCCGTTGGGTTGCCTGCATCGCCCCCACAACCGCAGGGATTCCTAACTCGCGCGCGATAATTGCGCCGTGACTGGTCATTCCGCCTTGTTCGGCAATTACACCCGCCGCTTGTTTGAGCAAAGGCAACCAGTCAGGCATGATCACAGACGTGACCAAAATCGTCCCCGGTTTGAGGTCGATCGGCAGATGTTGAAGATTGGTGATCACGCTGGCTTGAGCGATCGTTCGTCCTGATGCGGCGGCTAACCCAGATACGATCGGGGTGCCAAATCCCTGATTTAGAGAATCATCCAGGTTAATCAAAGCGGACTCGATCGATTGAGCCATCAAACCATCATCACTTTGAGCTTTAATTTGAGTCAGGTAAAGCCGTGGGGGATTTTGATCGGTGCGATATAGCGCCCATTCCAGTAAGAGCCGTGACCCAAAATCTGCGGTTAATCGTCGAGCAAGCTGCACAAACTGCTGCAACTGGTCAGCCTCTAAAACAAACTGCTGATCTTGAAGTTCACTCAGCGAATCGAGTTGCAGAGGGCGCACTCCTTCACCTGTTTGAGAATCTGCTTTCTCGTTTGATGAGGAGCCAATGTGATAAGCGATCGTCTTGCTGCCCATTTGAGAAGACACCGTGCCATTGTCGAGATTCAGTCGATAAAGGTCGGGTAAGACTTCTCCATTGGCGATCGCGGGTTCTAGCCCCCAAGTGGCGAGAATCTCCCAATCAATTTGAGTGTTTTGCAGATAGCCAGAGGCGATCGCGACTCCGATCGGCTGCACCAACACAGCCAGGTGAATCTGGTGAAGTGCAATGTTCGATCGCTGCCAATAAATCAGATTTCTCGCCCGAAACATTTCTGCCCAAAGCTGTTTTAAGCCACTTTCCAAAGAAATCTGATCCGACCAGCAAACTTGAGCCTCTAGCAGATCAGCCGCTTCTGAATGCAAGGATGTGGTTAACTCTCTCGGTTTTGAGGAGGCAAGCGCTAGCGAGGGGCGCAAAATCACGGCTTGGGTGGGTTCATCAGTCACAGAATGTAAGGCTTGTACAGTGGCTTCTAGCTCAATCGTCCACTCGATCGGCAAAGGGGTCAGCAAGATCGTCTGTCTAATTTGCTGCGAGATCGCTTGCAGTTGTCTCGCGTCTTCGACATTGAGCCGCAAAGACGAGTGCGCGAGGTCAAAAAAGAGCGGATCTGACCACTCGATCGTTTCTAAAAACTCTCGAAACCAGCGAGCAGAAAGCACAAACCCAGAAATAACGGGATATCCCTTCTGCCTCAAACGGCTCAGGTGAAAGGCACGATCGCCGACTTGCAGATGCTGATTTGATGAGATCCGATCGAGCCAGTAAAAATTGTCCACACGTCAGAGTGATTGAAATTTAGGTTCGATTGATCTTAAAACACGATTCCCTCACTCTTTGATTGCTCAACATTTAATCAATATTCGGCTTGAGTTTGGGTACGTTAACCAGGTCTTCACATTTGAGTCTCCTTGATGATATCTTCTGTGCGATCGTTGCTCAGTCTGTTTCTCCAGTCGGCTTGTCCGCTCTGCCAGCGCTCTACTCCGACAGAATTTTGCCCTAACTGCACGCGGCAGCTTCAGCAAAGTCAACTCCCCAATCCCGCCCAGTTTTGGCAAGAACAACCCGCTGTCTTTGCTTGGGGATGGTATGCCGGAAATGTGAGGCAAGCGATCAGGCAGCTTAAATATGAGCATCAGCCTCAGATTGCGCGTCCTTTAGGGCAGTGGCTAGCGCAAGCTTGGTTAGAGGCTAATCTCGATCGGGTGCCCGTGATTGTGGTGCCGATTCCGATGCACGGTGAGAAGCAGAGGCAGCGAGGCTATAACCAGGCAGAACTGATTGCCCAAAGCTTTTGTCAATTTACAGGTCATTCGATGCGAGTCGATGGTTTAGAGCGACTCCGTTCAACTGAGGCGCAGTTCAATCTCTCAGCCGCTCAACGAAAACAAAACCTACTTCAGGCGTTTAAGATTGGGAAAGCCTTTCAAAAAGAGAAACCTAAGTATCCCGTTCTCTTGGTGGATGACATTTATACGACTGGCGCAACCATTCAAGCCACCACACAGATTTTGCATCAACACGGAATTCGAGTGCGGGGTGTGGCAACAGTCGCCAAGGCGAGACTGTGGAAGGATGAATGAATCAGCAAGAACGCGCGATCGAGGGTGGCGGAAACTCAGAGGTGCCAAAAATTGGACTGGGGTCTAGCCCGGTAATTTGCTGAAATTCTTGGGGCGTTAAGCTGCTAGATATTGAGTGAGTTTCCCAATTTTTTAAGCGATCGTGCGTTTGCTGCAAAAATAAAATGCCTTTTTGCATCGGCACATTCATCCAGTTAACTATCAGAGTTTCGGCAAGTGCTAACTCAAGTAACGGCATCGCATAGGTTTGCAGCAGTTCTTCTAAATAGTCAGCAAACGCTTCCGTCTCTTTGCCTTCTAGCTGATAGCTGCTGACAATATGTTTGACTCGCTGCTGATTAATTTTTTCCTCAAGGGTCATCAAACTCCAGTTAATATTGTTGTAGTTTGTTGGCTTTATAGGTTATTGACTAATTTTAGAATATCAGGTTTCAGGAATTGGGGTTTGCTCAACAAAACGCGATCCTCACGTCAAAAATCTCTTCATTCGATCGTGATTGAAATCATTTCTTTTGATTGGGTGGCGCGAGCGAGATGACAAGTGACTACAAGTTGTGAGATAACCCAACTCATATCCTATCGCTCTCAAACTTTTTATGGATCTCAAAGCGCTGATTCGCGAAATTCCAGATTTCCCTAAACCCGGCATCTCGTTTAAAGACATTACGACCCTGTTGAGCAACCCAGAAGGGCTGAACTATACGATCAATACCTTGGCTGAAAAGTGCGGCGATCTGGCTCCTGATTTGATTGTTGGCATGGAGTCTCGTGGCTTTATTTTTGGTGCGCCATTGGCTTACAAAATGCGGGTCGGGTTCGTTCCCGTTCGCAAACCTGGCAAACTTCCTAGTGCCGTTCACTCGATCGAATACCAACTGGAATATGGCACCGATCGCCTAGAGATTCATCAAGACGCGCTGCATTCTGGTTCACGAATTTTGATTGTGGACGACCTAATCGCTACAGGCGGCACAGCCGGGGCCACTGCGCGACTGATTCAACAAACCGGGTGTGAGTTGGTCGGCTGTGCTTTTGTGATCGAGCTAAAAGACCTCAACGGGAGACAGCAGCTTCCCAAGGTTCCGATCATTACGCTAGTTGAGTATTAGGATAATGCTAACTGTCACTGATTTTTTAACCCCTGAACCCTGACCCCAAAATGACTGTATCTGTCCTTGGAAGACTCCAATCGGGCTGGGAGCGATTCACCGACGCAATCACCAGCGACACCTCGATATTTGTGGTAAAGCGTCTGCTGCAAGCGTTGCTGACATTGCTGTTAGCTTCGGCTCTGAGTTTCTTTATCATTCAACTGTCTCCGGGTGACTATCTCGATACGCTGAAAGAAAATCCCAAGATTTCCCCCGAACGTATTGAGCAACTCAGACAACAGTTTGGGTTAGATAAATCTTGGATAGAACAGTACTTTCTGTGGCTGTGGCGCATTGTCACTCAAGGCGATTTTGGCACGAGTTTTGCCTACAATCGATCGGTGGTGTCGCTTTTGATCGAGCGAGTTCCGGCAACGCTGCTGCTCGCAATTTCATCGCTAGTGGTGACTTGGGCGATCGCGATTCCGATGGGCATTACCGCCGCTATTTATCAACAGCGCTGGGTCGATCGTGTCCTGCAAGTCGTGAGCTACACGGGACAGGGCTTTTCTAGTCTAATTACGGCGCTGCTGCTGCTGATCTTTGCCCAAAACACGTCCCCCCTCTTCCCAGTCGGAGATATAACCAGTATTGATCACGCTGACTTATCGTTTTTGGGCAAAATTGTCGATGTTGGTTGGCACTTGATTTTGCCGACGATCGCCCTCAGCGTCGCTAGCTTTGCTGGATTGCAGCGAATTATGCGCGGGCAATTGCTCGACGTTTTGCGGCAAGACTATATTCAAACCGCACGAGCCAAAGGGCTGCCTGAAAATCGAGTCATCTACGTCCACGCTCTCAGAAATGCAATTAACCCGATCGTTACCCTACTCGGATTTGAGTTTGCCAGTTTGTTAAGCGGAGCCTTTATCACTGAGTTTTTCTTCAACTGGCCAGGGCTAGGACGATTAATTCTGCAAGCCGTTCAGGTTCAAGATTTATATCTAGTCATGGCAAGTCTAATGATGGGCGCAGTGATGCTGATTCTAGGCAACCTGATTGCTGATCTGTTGTTAAAAGCGGTTGATCCTAGAATTGACCTGGCGGATATTAACTAGGCACGGCATTGTTAAGGGGCACGGCAATGCCATGCCCCTACCTGAATTCGGGTTTTGTGGTTCGCAATTTTAATCTTTATGCTGTCTGAAACTTATTATCTAATTCGCTCTAGAGCCGATGGCAGTTATCTTGCCGCTTACCCTGATCGTAACGATCGTGACGAAGCTCGTTCGCCGCAAACGGGCTATGTTCTTTTGTTTCGTGAACACTTTGACGCATTGAGCTATTTAAACAAACATGCAGTTGGTGTCAGCGATCGCTTCTCAGTCGAAACGATGCCCGGAACGCAGTTGACTAGGGTGCTCGATCGCTGGGGCTTTAAGGGCTTTGGAGTCGTAGAAGATCCCCTTTTACCGCGAGTAGAATTTATGTCTAAAGGACAATAAAAACGCTTACATCTATCCTCCGATAGACAAAATAATTGCCTAAAACCAGCAAAACGTCACTCCAGATACAGACGCGAACACGCTGGAAATTGTGGGTAGATAGACACAGACTAAAATTGAATTTATTGCCAATCTCAAAAAATTTAGCTTCTATTTGGAGGAAGTTTGTATGAAGTCTCTGTTATCAACGGTTCGCTCTGTTCTCACGGCTTGTCTATGTGCGGTTCTCATGTTCTCACTAGCCATGCCCGCACTAGCTTCTGGTTTGCCAACCAAAGATCAGCCGATGAAGAACGAAGCCAGTGAAACCGCTAAGACGTATGAGCGCACAGCTAAAGACGCGATCGACCAGGGCGGTCCTCAAGGTCTTGAGGCCATAACCGAGCGGGCGCAAGGTGGCGCACTTAATGACATTCAAGGAACGGCTGGCGCTGAAAACATGAAGCGTCCTTCCAATTCTCAGGGCGCGGGTTCGATTGAAGACACCTTAAAGAAGTCACTTGAAAAAGCCCAAGACAAGTGATGCTGTCAAGTCCGTAAAAGATTCTGTACGTGAATTCGTCTCATCCAAGTCAAGCAGCATTAAATTTCAGGATTTAGGGGTAGATTCAAGATCTGCCCCTATTTTTTGTGACCTACTTCTCGACCCGGACAGAAATCACGCTAGTCGAAAAATTATAGGCTGGGCCATCTAGCTCGATCGTAGTGCCGACTTTGACTTTTTCACCCCCCAAAACAGGGCCATCTTTAGTCATCTGCGCCTTGCTCACCAGTGTCAAAACCATATCGTTAGCAAATGACACTTCAGGTCTGGGGTCTGGCAGCGCTTTCACAGAGCCATCAGGCTGAGGCACGATCGTATTTCGAGGCAAAAACTTCACCACCTTAAGGGTGGCTTCTCCCGATGGCTGTTTGCGAACGATGATGTTGGTTTTGTCACCCTCTTTAATCAAACTTTTAGGGTCGGTGGCACTCAGTCCGCGAACGACCACATCAACTTCGATCGGCTTCGGAGAAGAGGTTTGAGCGATCGAGCCAGACGTTCCTGGGAAGAAGAAAATCCCAAAAATCACCATCAAAATGACGAGTCCTGCCCCGACATCAAGAATGCTGACTTTGCCAAATAATCGACCTTGAGAATCTAGAAGAGCCATAAATACTAATCCCCGTTGCGATGTCAGAGAAGAAAACTGATTGCAAAAACGTGCTAAATTTCGCCCATACGGTAATGAGTTATAGCACGCTACTGACTGCCAAAATTCTAGAGTTTGCTTCAGATGATCGGCTGACTTTTAGCTCCCTAGATTAGCATGATCAATAGCAGCAGAAGACAGCGAACTACGGGTTCTTCTCGACGATCGTTCTGGCTGATAGAGAACTTTAGGGCAGACTGCAACCAATTTTCAATCACACCCGTCTCCTGTTTAAATGGTTTGCTCTTGGGCTGGTCTGAGCGCAGCGAATCCCTTCTTTATCTGAACTCGCACTTTTATGATTCATCAACGTTTTCAACGATCGTATCGGCGCTGGTTTTATCCCCTCATTTCTCTGGTGGTTGCCCTCAGCATTTGGGTAGGTCAACCGCTCGCTTCTCAAGCGTTTTCTTGGGCAGACTTGCTTTTAAGAGGCATTCAAGTCGTGCAGTTGTCTAGCCTCAACGATCGCCAAGAAATCGCGCTGGGTCAGCAAATCAACGAAGAAATTACCGGAAGTCAGGTCAGACTAGTTCGCGATTCTAGAATTACGAACTATGTAAATCAGGTAGGGCAGCGGCTTGCGGCTAAGAGCGATCGCCCTAATATTCGCTACACGTTTCAGGTTGTCGATGCTGACAGCATCAATGCCTTTGCGACAATGGGCGGTTTTGTTTACGTCCACCGTGGTTTATTAAAAGCCGCCGATAACGAGGCACAGCTTGCCAGCGTCATGGGTCACGAAATTGGTCACATCGCTGCCCGTCACGCCATCAAGCAAATGCGAGAAAAGTCAATTGCTCAAGGTTTATTGGGAGTTGCGGGCCTCGATCGCAGCACGGCAGTCAATATTGGCGTTCAACTCGCTTTAAATCTCCCCAACAGTCGCAAAGACGAATATGAAGCCGATCAGCGAGGGCTGGCGACCTTGGGGCGATCGGGATATGCTCAATCGCAAATGGCTGCCTTCATGCAAAAACTGGTGACTAGCAGATCAGCGCCGACCTTTTTGAGCAATCACCCAGCGGCCAGCGATCGGGTGGTGCGATTACGTCAACTCGCCCAGCAAAATCCGACCAGTGGCACCGATGGGCAAAACAGTGCAGACTATCGCTCAAGAGTGCAGGGAGTTTAAATCACAAAAGAGGGTCGATCACGAGCGTTGTTTCATCCCTTCTTCATCCTTTCTTTCTTTACCCTTTGTTAAGCTGTAGTCGCTGTCAGACCCCAGACGATGCACAGACTTCTCACAGGTTCGCTAAAAGTTGACCGATTGACCATTCCGATCGTGGGGTTGCCCCCCGCCCTAGACGGCACGACGATCATCCAGCTTTCAGATTTGCACTACGACGGCAGGCGATTGTCTGACACTTTATTGAGACAGGCAATCGAGGCGACTAATCAAGCCGAGCCTGATTTAGTGGTGATCACAGGTGATTTTGTCACAGACGATCCTGCCCCGATCTATCCCTTGGCTCTGCAACTCAAACATCTTCGCAGCCGCGCCGGGGTCTGTGCAATTTTGGGCAACCATGATCTCCATCACCGCTCTAGCAGAGCCACGATTACAGAAGCGCTCACTCGCATTGATGTGTCTGTTTTATGGGATCAGGTGATCTATCCATTTGGGGAAGGGCTGGCGATCGTTGGGCTACCCGAATATTGGTCGCCGGACTTTAAAGCGTCGAGAGTTCTTGATCAAGTCCCTCAAGCGGTGCCGCGCATCGTCCTTGCCCACAACCCCGATTGCGCCGAGCTGCTGAAACAGTGGCGAGTCGATCTGCAACTGTCAGGGCACACTCACGGCGGTCAGATTGTGATTCCAGGGTTGGGGAATGTTTCGGCGCTGTCTGCCAAACTCTATAGCAGCCTTCCGACGCGCACCCGAAACCGTCTGCCTTTTTTGCGGGCTTGCTATCGAGTCATGAAACACTGGGAATGGTCACAGGGCTTGTATCAGGTTGGTGACAATCGCCTCTACGTCAATCGCGGTTTGGGCACTTACTTTCCTGGGCGATTGTTTTGTCCGCCAGAGGTGACGGTGATTACGTTGGTCAGAAACCTGCGGCAAAGCGTCAGTAAATGAGACTTGACCAAATTGAGCGACCTTTCGCTTAAGCCGCTAGCACCTCTCGTAGTACGATCGGGGATAATCCTGGAACTGTGCGAAATTGACTGTCATTCGTCAGAAAGATAGTGCATCCCCCACTTAAAGCAGTTGCGGCATGAACTGCATCAGGCGTTTTCAAGTTTGTTGTTGCCCGTAGCCGAGCCGCACCGCGTAATACAGCCTGGTCGATCGGCACTAGCTGAATATCAGAAGACTGCAAGAACTGCTCATAAGTGCTAACAAGACCTGTATTGGCATCACGTAGCGGCACTACTAATGCTTCCATAAGAGTCAATTCGCTGCTGACAATCTCGACCTGCTTTGCCTGAACCATTGCCCACAAAGGCTGGAGCAACCCATAATAGTCTGGGTTCACCTCAATCGTGTAAATAAAGATGGAGGTGTCTGCATACACAACCGCCGATGCTGGAATGGTTAACTGTCCCATGCCTCCCGCTCCGATCGAATTTGCTGATCAATGTCCTCAGCCGTTCGGAAAGCATAGCGTTTACGAGCTTGCTCAATCATGTCCAGAACATTACTCTGAGAAACCGAAGCCTTTTGCGGCAGGACAACAAACACATCCACCTCGTCGCCTTCAGAGCCAGATGGCAATTGAATCTCAATCTTGTTACCTGGCAGCACTTTTGTGGTCACTTTGAAAGCAGCTTGCATAACGACTATTCCAAATCAGCTTCTACAGAAATTTTAAGTCAGGTTGCATAACCTTGGAGCTAAAGGTCACCGCCGCCAAATCGATAGCCTTTGCCATAGACCGTTGAGATTAGAGGCGTTTCTCCTTCAGATTCAATTTTGCGACGCAGTAAGCGAATCTGAGCCGCAAGCGCATTACTGGTCGGCTTTTCACCGTCGCTCCAAAGGTGTTGATAGATTTGGTCATGGGTCAGCAGTTGATTGGGCTGCCGCATGAAACACTCCAGCAGTTGGCTTTCTTTTTCAGAAAGCTCGATCGCCCGTCCTTTGCGATAAGCAATTTGATTTTGAGAATCTAGCTCTAAATCACCGACGTGGAGCCGCAGATCAGGAGCAGATTCTAACGTCGCGGGACGACGCAGTAATGCTCTAACTCGTGCCAACAATTCTCTTAGCTCAAAGGGTTTGATTAAATAATCGTCGGCTCCAGCGTCGAGTCCTTGCACCCGATCGTCGATCGTGTCTTTAGCCGTGAGAAACAAAACTGGGGTGGTGTCGCCGCGCGATCGTAACTGTTGGCAAATGTCTAAGCCTGACTGGTGGGGCAACATCCAATCTAAAATCAATAAGTCATAGTGATTTTGTTCGACGAGGTGTGACCCCTGACGACCGTCATAAGCCACATCTAAGGTATATCCTTCGCGCATTAACGATCGGCTCAGAGGGTCAGCCATTTCAATTTCGTCATCGACTAGAAGTATTCGCACGTTAAAACTCAAAACTCTACTTATGATTACTGTCGCATTACCCAAAGGTGCTTTGCTCAAAGACAGCATTCGACTGCTGCAAGCGATCGGGCTTGACTTTAGTGCTTTTTTAGAGGTGGGCAATCGTCAACTGCAAATCACCGATCCGACTAACACCGCTAGAGCACTGCTGGTGAGAAATTCTGATGTCTCAGTCTATGTCGAATATGGGCAAGCACAGTTGGGCGTAGTCGGCTATGATGTGCTGCGAGAAAAAAGCGCCAATGTTGCCCAATTAGTTGACTTGGGGTTTGGGCAATGCCGAATGTCTGTGGCAGTGAAGGCATCAAGTCCTTATCGATCGTCGCTCGAACTGCCGCTCAACGGACGGGTCGCTTCTAAGTTTGTCCGTTGTGCTCATGACTATTTTCAGAGTTTAGATTTGCCTGTGGAGATTATTCCGCTCTACGGTTCGGTAGAGTTGGGCCCGATCACGGGGATGTCTGAGGCGATCGTCGATCTGGTCGCGACGGGCAACACGCTGCGCGAAAATGGCTTGATTGAAATCGATGTTTTGTTTCAAAGTACGGCGCGGCTGATCGCCCACCCTCTCAGCTATCGCCTTGACACCGATGGGCTATATAACTGCGTTGAGCAGATTCGCAAACAGGTGAGTCAGCCCGTCGCGACGTGAGATTCGTTAAGCTTAAACAAACGTCAGTTCGGCGAGTTTTTTCGCTTCGTTGTCAGCGGCTTCTGCCCCCTAAATCCCCCAATTTGGGGGACTTCAAGCCAAAATTTTCGGTTCTAAGTCCCCCAAGTTAGGGAACTTAGGGGGCTTCCGAATTCACAGGTGAAACGAACCACTCCTGTCGAACTCACGTTAAACAAATGTCTGCCCTAAGCTCTGCGTGCGATCGTGCCGCAAGCTTTTTACAAAATTGCTATGACCCACTCTCTCGCTGATCAACCCAACCGTCGTCCTAAAGAAACGGATTGGCGACTTTTTTTGCGGCTGGTTCCTTACGCTAAAAAGAACATGCGGCTGCTGCTGCTGTCGATGGTGTTTTTGGTGCCATCGGCGATCGCCAATGCTATGCAGCCGATTTTGATCGGTCAGACCGTCTCGTTGCTCAAGCGAGAGCCTACGAGTTGGAGCTTTTTTAGCATTGAAATTGACTTTCTTAGTAGCCGATCGCTGACTGAGGGACTCAATTTTTTGGCGGGGCTATTGTTAATCACGATTCTGACGCGATTGATTTTAGACGGCACCCAAAGCTATCTCGTGCAAAAAGTTGGGCAGCGCATCACCGCAGACATTCGCAACGATTTGTTTGATCACGTCACGTCGCTGGGAGTCCGATTTTTCGATCGCACTCCAGTTGGGCGGTTAATCACGCGGCTCACTAGCGATGTCGAAGCGCTAGGAGAAGTGTTTTCAACGGGCGCGATCGGGGTTGTGAATGACCTATTTTCGATTCTGGTGATCACCGGGTTCATGTTCGCTCGGCAGTGGCAATTGGCAACGCTGCTCGTGCTGTTGCTGTTGCCAGTGACAGGGCTGATCATCTATTTTCAGCAGCAATATCGTAAAGCAAACTATAAGGCGAGAGAAGAATTGTCTTCGCTCAACTCGATGTTGCAGGAAAACATTACGGGGATCAGCGTTGTTCAGCTATTTCGACGAGAGCAATTTAACGGCGGACTCTTTCGCACCGTTAACAAACGCTATATTCACGAAGTCGATCGTACGATCTTTCACGATTCTGCGGTGTCTGCCACGCTAGAGTGGATTTCTCTCGTCGCGATTTCGGGCGTTTTGGGCGTGGGTAGCTGGCTCGTAATGAACCGTCAGCTTGACTTTGGGCTGTTGTCTACCTTCATTTTGTTTGCCCAACGTTTGTTTGATCCCCTGCGCCAGTTTGCCGAAAAATTCACCGCGATTCAAGCTGGGTTTACGGCAGTCGAGCGGGTCAGCGACATCATGAACGAACCGATCGAGATTCGCGACCCAGAAAAGTCACACAAGGGAACATCCATAACACCCACGACCCCCGGCGAGATTCGGTTTGAACACGTCTGGTTTGCCTATAAACAAGACGATTATGTTCTGAAAGATTTAGATTTCACGATTCGTCCCGGTGAGAAAGTTGCGCTAGTGGGGCCCACCGGAGCGGGAAAAAGCTCAATCATTCGCCTATTAAGTCGGCTTTATGAGCCAACCAACGGACGAATCTTACTCGATGGTGTTGACATCAGACAATTGCCCCAAGCTGAACTGCGGCGACGAATGGCAATCATTCTACAAGACGGATTTTTGTTTGCCGGAGATGTCAAAAGCAATATTACACTGGGCGAAACCTATACCTTTGATCAAATTCGATCGGCGGCTGAAGCTACCAACGTGGCAAGCCTGATCGAACGGTTGCCTCAAGGCTATAACACGATGCTGCGTGAGCGCGGCACCAATCTCTCTGGTGGACAAAAACAACTTTTGGCGTTTGCCCGTGCTGCCATTCGCGATCCCCAAATCTTAGTGCTCGACGAAGCCACAGCAAACCTGGATGTCGGCACTGAGTCACTGATCCAAGAAGCCCTAGAACGGTTGCTAGAAGATCGTAGCGCCATTATTATTGCTCACCGACTTTCGACGATTCGCAACGTCGATCGCATCTTGGTGCTGAAGCGAGGGCAGCTCGTTGAGTCGGGCAGTCACGAAGAGTTGCTCAGTCAAGGCGGGCTTTATGCGAGCCTATATCAATTACAAATGCTAGAGAGCTGAGTCTCCCTAGGATCATTGCCATTAAGTTGCCCGTTTTTGATGGCGATTCAATTCTAATCCTGCTTTTTTGCCTGCATGAATCGCTCAATATCGGCCACTGCTTGCTCTAACGTGTCGAGATTAATTTCTACCGGAGTCTCAGAAGGATGATCAACCACCTCTTCAACGGCTTCCGGTTCAGGGGTGACGACTTGACCTGCATCAGAGCAGAGCGTTTCTTGCAGTTTATCGAGCGACTCAATAAATGCTCTAGCTGCGGCACGTCGTGCGTCTTGCTGTTGCAGATCCATCATGCTTGACTCCAAATTCAAGGATCAAAATTCTAATCGGCTGAGGCTTTAAAAAAGTCAACATCCTTATAGGCTCAGTCGATCACGGTTTCGCTAAGTATCTACCCAGATCAGAATGCCCAATCTAAACTAAATGGTTTCATTACGATCGAGACTTCGTTGTTGATAATAACTTCATAGGGTTTGGTTTTCTTT
Organism: Phormidesmis priestleyi ULC007; assembly: GCF_001895925.1. Classification (GTDB taxonomy): domain Bacteria; phylum Cyanobacteriota; class Cyanobacteriia; order Leptolyngbyales; family Leptolyngbyaceae; genus Phormidesmis_A; species Phormidesmis_A priestleyi_A. The sequence continues at coordinate 125,223 of NZ_MPPI01000005.1, forward strand.
AAAGTTTGGGGTTTTCTGAGGCACTCTTGCCTGAAAGGTTGTCTGATCCGCCCTTGTCAGACGAAAATAAGTAGAGCAATCAGCACCAGGAGGCAGATGTGACTGACGGATTTGATTACGATTTAGTAATTATTGGCGCGGGCGTTGGTGGGCATGGTGCAGCCCTCCATGCGGTTGACTGTGGGCTAAAAACTGCCATTATCGAGGCGGCAGAAATGGGCGGCACCTGCGTTAATCGGGGCTGCATTCCGTCTAAGGCGCTGCTAGCGGCGGCAGGTCGAGTGCGAGAACTTCGCAACGCTCACCACTTAAAAGCATTAGGAATTCAAGTGGGCGATGTCTCATTTGATCGAGGCGCGATCGCTAATCATGCAGGCGGCATTGTCACCAAACAGCGAGACGGGCTAATCAACAGCCTGAAGCGGGTCGGAGTCGATGTGATTCACGGCTGGGGTCGTGTCGCAGGTTCTCAAAAAGTGGCGATTACCACCGACGCAGGTGAGCAAGTAATCACCGCAAAAGAGATTATTCTCGCACCGGGATCAGTGCCCTTTGTGCCTCCGGGTGTGCAGCTAGACGGTAAAACCGTGTTCACCAGCGACGACGCAATCAAGCTAGAGAGTCTGCCACCCTGGATCGCGATCGTTGGCAGTGGCTATATTGGTCTCGAATTTGCCGATGTCTACACCGCTCTAGGCTGCGAAGTGACGATGATCGAAGCGCTCGATCAGCTCATGCCGGGATTCGATCCCGACATTGCAAAGCTGGCGCAGCGAATTCTGATCGCCCCTCGCGACATCGAAACCAAAGTCGGAATGCTGGCAATGAAAGTCACCCCCGGTTCGCCTGTGGTAATCGAACTTGCAGACGCAAAAACCAAAGAAGTCGTCGAAGTTCTCGAAGTCGATGCTTGCTTAATCGCCACAGGTCGAATTCCGGTCGCCAAAGAGATGGGGTTAGAATCGGTCAGCGTCGAGCTAGATCGGCGAGGCTATATTCCCGTGAACGATCGCTTAGAAGTCCTCTCAGCCGGAGAACCCGTTCCTCATTTATGGGCGATCGGCGATGCCACAGGCAAAATGATGTTAGCTCATGCGGCGGCGGCTCAGGGCGTGATTGCGGTTGAAAATATCTGCGGACGCGATCGCGAAGTAGACTATCGCAGCATTCCGGCGGCGGCGTTTACGCATCCTGAAATTAGTTTTGTGGGCATGACCGAACCCGCAGCGCAAGAATTAGGCAAAGCCGAAGGATTTGAAGTGTCTGCGGTGCGGACTTATTTTAAGGGCAACGCCAAAGCACTGGCTGAAGGAGAAGTCGAAGGAATTGCCAAACTGATCTATCGATCGGACACTGGAGAGGTTTTAGGCGCTCACATTATTGGACTCCACGCCGCCGATTTGATTCAAGAAGCGGCAAACGCGATCGCCAATCGCCAATCAGTTCGATCTTTGGCGTTCTTAGTCCACACCCATCCCACCTTGTCTGAGATTTTAGACGAAGCCTATAAACGAGCCGCAATCCACTAAGGATCGTGGATCAAATAACCTGTCAATCTTGTGATCAACTCGCTTGATTCGTTATGGCTGAGATTTTCGCCCCCTAAATCCCCATTCTGGGGGACTTTGAAACCGGGAATCTTGGCTCAAAGTCCCCTACTCGTGGAGGATTTAGGGGACACAAGCCGACTCAAACGGAGCCATCAACGAACTTAATAAACACGCTAGTTGAGTCCAAGAAGTTGCACCTTAATAAATCCACGTTCCTAGGAGAAGTTTGAGTTGAGAAACGTCAGTGATCCCAATTGCCCAAAACTCAGAACTATTCGGGAATTGCGTTACGCTACTAATTAGGGTTTTGTGTGGGTCAATGGTCGCAACGGCTCTGACTTAGACCGACTCAAATCATGCTGATTGTTTGTTTGTGGTTTCTGGCTACCTAAATGGAGATTCGTCGTCGTCCGCCTAATCCTGCAATTACTATCCCTTATGTCCGCTATCAGGCGAATGTTTTTGATGCAGAGCCGCGCCACATTTTAGAGGAAATCGTTTGGCAAAAAGAAGCTGAAGTCGCGAAGATGCGCGATCGACTCCCGCTTGCAGAGTTGCAGAAAAAAATGCAGTCAGTTGCCCCAACGCGCGATTTTGTAGCCGCCTTACGCCAAGGGAAAACTCACCCGGCGGTGATTGCCGAAGTCAAAAAAGCATCGCCCAGCAAAGGTGTGATTCGAGAAGATTTTGATGCCGTCGCGATCGCTCGATCCTATCAAGTGGGTGGGGCATCGTGTCTATCTGTTTTAACGGATCAGAAGTTTTTTCAAGGCAGTTTTGAGAATCTCGCACAAATTCGTGAAGTCGTCGATTTGCCTCTGCTGTGTAAAGATTTCATCGTTTATCCTTACCAGATGTATTGGGCGCGGCTACACGGAGCCGATGCGGTGCTGCTGATTGCGGCGATTCTCTCTAACAAAGACTTGCAGTATTTCTTGAAAATCGTCAAAACTCTAGGAATGGTGGCTCTAATTGAAGTGCATACGCTCGAAGAACTCGATCGCGTCCTTTCACTCGCAGGAGTCACGATGATCGGCATCAACAATCGCAACCTCAAAGACTTCTCGGTTGATTTAGACACCACTCGGCAACTGCTAACCGCACGGGGCGATCAACTTGCAGCACAGGAAATTTTGGTCGTCAGCGAGTCAGGGTTGCACACCTCTGCCGACCTGGATTTGGTAGTCGAGGCGGGTGCCCAGGCAGTTCTCGTTGGAGAATCTTTAATTAAACAGCCTGATCCGGGTCAAGCGCTTGTGCAATTGGTGACTCGCTAGGCTGATTTTTCTCGTCGATCGTTTTTTCCTTTAGCCAGGTCAGTGTTACATGGAGCCGATTCCCCTTCCTTCGCACATTCACTATGAGTTGTTGCTGCAACTGTTAGAGCGGCAGACAATGTTTGCAGTCAGCCAGAAAACCCAGCAGCGAGAGCAAGTTCACCAGTTAATCATCACGCTGAGAAAGGCTTATTCTCAACAAAAACATCTGGAAGAAAACTGTGAGCGAAATCGATTAGATATTGAATATCGCTGGTCACTCAACAGCCTTGAAGCGCCTCCCAACGTTGAAAAAACGGCAAAGCCTCAAGAACCTAAGATTTGACGATCGGGCGATTTTGGCCAGTCATCTAAGTCGTCGTCAATATTTCTGATTTTGCGTCTACTATAGGAAACTAAGGATTAGCTTCTCAGGTGAGATCAGGTTTTGGGGAGGTTCTGAGTGTCTGAACCGAACGCTGTTCATAGTTTAGAGTCATCGGATCAGCCACCCGATCGCTCTGTCGCGCCAGAAATCTCGGCGAAGTCTAGCATTCTAGCTGAGATAGACCAGATGCAAACCAAGATCCGCCACCAGCTTGAGCGAATTCAGGATTTAGAGTTAGCGCTAGACCAGTCGATTTCTAATTTAAACGAGCTACGGCTGCAAATCATCGATCAGCGCTTTCTAGAAGAGCAGCTTGCTTCCACCGAAGAGATTGCCAACGTTCAGCAACAGGCAATCAATCAGCTAAAGCGACAGTTTGCTGAGAAACAAGCCGCCTTTGAGCAGCAAATTCACCAGGCGCAGACGCGAGAGCAAGACTATCAGAGGTTGCTTGGAGCGGCAGAAACGTTTGCCCAAAATCAACAAGCTGAGTTAGAGCGATTGCGATCGCAGCTTAGTCACGATCGCGCCGATCAGCCTCAGCAAACTCACTTGATCTCCCAAATAGACGAACTGCAAGCGGCAATGCAAACCCAGCAGCAGCGAGTGTTGGAACTAGAATCTCAGGAGTTAACGGCGCGCAGTCTAGCCGCAAATTTAGAGCTACACCTGCAAGAAGCGCAGAAACAGATTCGACGGCTCTACCGCGAACTCAACGATCGACACACGGCGATCAATGAGTTAGAAGCCCGACTAGAAGGCGACTTTGCGATCGATCAGGCGAGTGATTCATCGTTAAATTCCTTCGCTTTGACGCAGACTTCAAACTCTACCCAAAGTTCGCTGCAAAAGGTGGAGGAGTTAGAGGCTCAGATCGTCAAGCAGATGGCAACTCAAGCGCTATTGCAACAGGCGTGTCAAGAGCTAGAACTCGATCGTGAACAAAGCCAAACCCGCATTGCCGAATTAGAGCGACAAGCCGCCGAAATGCAGGAGCAAATTCTTAGTCAAGCACAGCAAGCCAGCGAATATGAAACCGCCGTGCAGCATTGGAAAGATCGCTTTTATGGCACCCAAGATAAAGTCGCGCAATTAAAAGAGCTTCTAGAAACCGACTCGGCTGATGAGTCACCCGAATTAGCGGAGATCTTTGCTGCCATTCAAGCCGCATCGACGATCGCAGTCGAGCCATCCAATCAATTAACGAGCAGAACTGATTCCTTTAACGAAGATCTCAAAATTGATTTGCCCGACTTTTTGACCCGCCGCCGCACTTATCGAAACCGATCGTAACAGGGCATTTCTTGAATATTCAATCATCATTTCAGAACCCTAGATAAGATGGTAAGAGGCGACGATCAGAATGAGGTAAAGCCTATGACACCGCAACTCCGCTACAGCAAAGGCTAAATTAATTTCCGATTGGATTAAACCCGATCGCGGATTACTTATGCGATCCTGGATCATGCACAAAAAATTGCATCCTCCCACTTAGAAGGACATTCTCATGGACGACAAGCTAATGCTGATGATTCCGGGCCCGACCCCTGTGCCGGAACAGGTTTTGCTAGCGATGGCGAAGCATCCGATCGGGCATCGCAGCGCTGACTTTGGCAAAATTATGGCAGAAGTCACCGCCAATTTAAAGTGGCTTCACCAAACGCAAAATGACGTGCTGATTCTCACGGCGAGCGGCACTGGCGTAATGGAAGCCGGGATTATTAATTTTCTGAGTCCGGGCGATCGCGTGTTGGTTGGTTCTAACGGCAAGTTTGGCGAACGCTGGGCAGAAGTCACCGACGCTTACGGGCTAAACACCGAGCGAATCACGGCTGAATGGGGCAAACCTCTCGACCCTGAGCAATTTCGGCTGGCTTTAGAAGCGGATGTTGACAAGCAAATCAAAGCCGTCGTCATTACCCACAGCGAAACCTCAACGGGGGTGATCAACGATCTCGAAACGATTAATCGTCACGTTAAAGCGCACGGCAAAGCGCTGATTATCGTCGATACAGTGACGAGTTTAGGGGCAACAAATGTTCCGGTTGATGCGTGGGGCTTAGATGTGGTGGCATCGGGTTCTCAAAAAGGCTACATGATTCCGCCGGGGTTAGGGTTTGTGGCGGTTGGTGCCAAAGCGTGGGAGGCGTATAAAACGGCGAAACTGCCTCGCTATTATCTGGATTTGGGCAAATATCGCAAAGATGCCGCCAAGAATACGACTCCTTTCACGCCGCCGATCAACCTGTTTTTTGCGCTGCAAGCGGCGTTGCGAATGATGCAGGCAGAAGGGTTAGAAGCCATTTTTGCCCGTCACCATCGACTGTTGGCGGCAACTCGCGCCGCGGTGCAAGCGATGGCGATGCCTTTATTGGCGGCAGATGAGTGTGCGAGTCCGGCGATTACGGCGGTGATGCCAAGCGGTGTTGATGCCGAGCAGATTAGATCGGTGATGAAGAAGCGGTTTGACATCGTGTTAGCAGGCGGACAAGATCACCTCAAGGGCAAGATTTTCCGCATTGGTCACTTGGGCTTTGTCAGCGATCGCGATGTGCTAACGGCGATCGCTGCGCTAGAAGCCACTTTGCAAGAGTTGGGGCATGAGGGCTTTACGTCGGGTGCCGGGGTTGCGGCGGCGGCGAAAGTGTTTGCCAGCCATTAAGATCGTGGATTAAATCGGATCGGTTATTTGCAAGGTCTATGGGCACGGCAGTGCCATGCCCGTACACAGATTCGATCTTTAATTAGACGTAGATAGGGGCATTTCAAAACTGTCCCTATCATGTCACGGATGCCATTTTTTGTTGAACTCGCTCAACTGATAAGCCTGATAGGTCGATCGCCAATTCAGTTCTCTGATTAAAACGCCTTCTTTGATTGAAACATGAATTTTTGCAGAGTCTGAATGAATTGTTTTGGCGACTGGATCTTTTTGATAAGTTTGAAGCACATCAAGATTAAAAATCAGCCCATATAAAAGCTGTAGCCCGATCAAAAGGCTCAAATATCGAGTTTTTTTGACGCGATCGGAAGTTGCCATTAAATAAGTGACACTAAACAAAAGTGGTAACAGATAAGCATATTCATGAGGAAGCCTGAAAAACATGATTTCGTTATAGATAATGCACCATAAAGCACCATGAAATAGCAGTTTCTCAACTCGAACCTTTTGAAAAGGATTCGTGACAATTTTTTGATAGATGCTTCTGTCTTGAATAAAGAAGATGATCAAAAAAACAAAGGCAGGAAGTCCCCAGAAGTAAATATTTTTGTAGACAAATCTAGCAATAATGCCGACAAATCCACCAGAGGCATCCGGCCCAATTGCTAAAAAAGAAAGGGACATTCCAGAGGCGAAAAAAACAGGTAGGTAGAAAACGCCAGAAGCCACCAAAAAAACTAGAAAGCCTTGAATCAATGAGTTTCTAAGCTTAAGTTTTCCTTGAGTGTAAGGAAAGTAAAGTAGAAACGCGATCGCCACCATCGGTGCATAGGTCAACCTCGAAGAAACCGCCGCCGCAAACAGAAAGCCAGCCCATCTCGGCTTTTCTTTGATCAGAATGAAGAGTCCTAAAATAAAGAAAAACACCCCATAAATGTAATCCATTGATGTTGTGGAGGCGATAATCCAAAAGGGATTTGACGCAATTGCCAACACCGATAAAACAGCGATTAAAGAAGTCGTGATTCTTAAAAGCAGCGCATAGAAAATAAATAGACTTGAGACAGAAAGCACCACTGAAATAAAGTTTGCAAGATAAAATCCTCCAATTTCAGAAGCTAGTCCGATCGTCAATTCTGGAATTAAATTGCCTTGAAACCTGGATGGAACATATCTACCCTCGCTAATTAGCGTTTTCCAAGTATTTAACATCCGATAGGTGTCGTCGTCATTTCCATAGCCATTCAAGGCAAAAATGCCGTAACTAATGACTAAGAAACCTAGAATCCAATAAATGTTAATGAGTTTGGATGGTTTTATTACTTGAGTCATAGAGATTACTCCAAACGAGTTGATTCTAAGATTGGCTTACCAACGCTGATTTTGCATAATATTGTCGGGCCGCGATCGTAATGCCGATAAAACCCCACAACACCATGCCAAACGAACTCAACATCACATTATTTAACCCAATTTGAGAAAAGGTCGCGATCGCGATCGCTCTCGCTGCACTCATAAACGAATCATTCATCGCCTCACGACTTTGAATCAAACTCGCAATCAGCAATAGCAATCCTCCTAGATAAGGCAACAGTCCGAGCCATCCGAGTGTTAACAGCAGCGTTAAGATTCCGCTATCGTTGCTGCCAATGCTAGAGTCTTTAAGCACGAATCCCATTCCTAAACCAGGGATATTAGTTACAGCGTCTGTGAGAACTGTGCTGTAACCCTGCGATCGATCGGCGTAACTCACATCATTTTGCCCCGAAAATATGGTTTGAACACGAGTGCTGATTACTGACGCAAACGGATCGATCGTCGTCAACGGCAACACAACAATCATCATGACTAAGAGCGTCAAAATAAGCTGCATTTGTAACTTTGGTTTCAGTGATGGCAAAAATACCACTAATGCAACTACCCAACTCAGCCACGCCGATCGAGCCAACGATAATAGCAGTGAAAGATAACCCACGCTTGATGCTGGAAATCGTAGCGAACTTCGACTTGCAAACAGTAAAAACAATCCTGCGACCATCACACACGCAAATGGCTGCGGAGAATGCATGGTGCTAAAAACTCGGATTCCTAAAGGGTTTGGCGTTCCAAAAACTTGGGTAGTTTGATTCTGGAGCCAAAAACGATCCCATCCTGGCGCAATTAAAAACTGCACGACTCCATAGGCTCCCATCACCAACACGCCCCACACAAAAACGCGCTGAAGCATCTGACGTAAGTCGGGATAAATGCGCCAATTTGCGTAGAGATGATAGCCAAACGCAACCGGAGCTAACCAATTTAGCAACGGGACAACCACCGTTTGCGGTGGGGAGTTGATCAACCCAACCAAAAAGCCATAGACCACTCCCATCATGCAAAGCGCAAAGGGTAAACCTGTTCCTTTTATGGCTTTGGGCAACTCTTTGGCGAAGGTGAGCAGAGAGACGATCGTGACCAAAAACGGCGCTAACAGCACCGGATTGGGATCAGCCCATCCTGCTTGCACGTCTATTAATCGGCGCACAAATGCTGCTAAAAACCAAATCCACCACGTAAACCCCACATAGAGCAGGGGATAGCGCCAGTAGAGAAACGCCCCGATCGCCAGAGAACCAGCCGGAAATGCGTATCGCAGCAATCCACCTGCATGAACCGCTAGACAGAGCGCTGAGAACAGCACAAGACTGAGAATAGCAATCCAGGCGGGGGCAGGGTAGAAGAGGCGAGAGGGAGCAGGAGTCATAGTGAAAGGGCTTTTTCGTAGCATCGGAGATTGTCTTGTGCCACCCGTGACCATTGGTAAGTTTGGGCAGTTTTGTAAGCATTGCGGCGGAGTCGATCGAGCCATTCCCGATCGCCGATCAACTGTTCTAATGCTTGCTCGATCGCACCGCTATCTCGGCAGGGAATGACGATCGCGTCTTTGCCGTCTTGCACAATTTCTAGCGGGCCGGGTGTATCTGTTGTAATCGGCGCTAACCCACACGCCATCGCCTCAATCAGAGCAACGCCAAACCCTTCGGAAATTGTGGGAAAGAGTTTAATGTGATGTCCTTTGAGCAAGGTTGGCAGCGTGTTATTGGCGTAATAAGGAACGACCTTGACGCGATCTCGCACCTCTAGATCAAACTCTGCGTAGACCTCTTCGGCAGGACGCTCGGTGCCTAACATACTCACCTCGACGTGAGGATAACGTTTGAGAATGCGATTGAGCGCAGGTGTGCCATATTGAATGCCTTTGCGGACGATATAGCTGCTGACTTGAGCGATACGTAACGGTTCACCTGGGGCGGGAGTCGGCTCAAATGGCAGATTGAGATAATGATCAGGAATGCCATTGGGAACGATGTGAGCACGATCGGGATGAATGCCTAAATGATCGATCACATATTGACGATCGCGCTGATTGAGCAACAAAACGACATCAGCATAACGCATTGATGCAGCGGCTTCCCAGAGGCGAATGCTGCCGCGATAGAGCGGATATTTCCAACTCAGGCGCAGATTACCTCGTCGCGCTTCTTCCAGATATTCCAGGTGTTCGATGTGCTCTAAGCCGTGACACCGCGCGACTAAAAGAGGACGACGCTTGCGAAACTTGCTCAATAGAGTTGCCCACATCCAAGCATCCCCAGTGGAAGCATCGACCACATCAACCGCATTTTGATCTAACAATTGAGAAATTTGACGAGCGACGAAAATCGGAAATGCCGAAAATCTTGCCAGTTTGTGAAGTCGTTCTGGCATATTGTCGATCGAGTAATAGTGAACGTCGTGTCCTAACTTTTGATATTCTTGACCGAGCCGCCAGGTTACGCCAGCCGCACCCGCGTTGATATCAAAGGGATAATGACACGTAAATAACGTTTTCATTGGCTCACTAGATGAAAGGTCAGAAAGCTTTTACGATTTCAAAGCGCATCGCGGATCGGATACGTTTGAAACTGCATAGGGTGGGGCAATTGCTCCTTTTAGCAGGTTTTCCAGCTTCTCAAAATGCGTTTGGGCATTGAATTTTTGCTCGACTAATTGCCGTCCTTGCTGCCCCATCTTTTGCCCCAATTCAGGGCTGTTAATTAAGTGTTCAATGCTTTGCGCTAGGGCAGTGCGATCGCCCGGTTCAATTAAGAAACCATTTTCGCCGTGTGTGACCATTTCAGGAATCGCGGTGATATGAGTAGCAATAATCGGCAACCCCGCTGCCATTGCTTCAAGAAATACCCAACCAAACGGCTCGGCATAAGTTGGCATCGCAAACACATCAGCCTGGTGATATAACTGCAACCATTCTGGCGTGTAAGCTTTGATGTTTTTGTAGAGATAAATGTTGGGATGATCGGCTTGAATGGGTGTTTGCGTCACGAGGTGCAATTCGGCTCGATCGGCAAACTTTTCGAGAAAGACCTTCACCAAGTCATGTCCACCTTTGCGCTCAAAATCACCGCCCACAAATAGAATTTTGTAAGGTTTAGATTTTGTTGTAGAAGCAGCAAGCGGAATTTTTTTAAGGTCAACACCCGGATAAATGACAGTAACTTTTTCGGGTATAATGCCATAATCGTCGATCACCGATCGTCGCGCAGCTTCAGAGAAAGTCACAACGTCTTTTGCGGCTTCAAAAACTTTTTTATCAAGGCGAAGATTGGGCGAAAACGTCCATCGTAAGTTAGGTTTCGTGTATTCTCTCGAAGCTTGAGCGGCAGTGCGATCGAGGCTGATCACAGTAGGCATTTCTCGCATTAAATCTAGACATAAATAGGCAAGCGGCTGCGTGTGAAAATGCAGCGCAGAATAGTCGGCTTTGCCCAAGTTTCTAAGCAGAACTCGTCTTGACAAATAGGCAAGAGCAAGTTGAACCCGAAATAGAAAAAGATCAAAATTTTGTTTACGAACCCAGTGATTAGATGATTGATAACTTAAAAGGCGACGCAAAAGTTTGCTATGTAATTCTCGGTCTTGATCGTGCCAATAAAGGTCAATGTTGCAGCCGTCGGAGTGGCTAAAATAATTTTGCATCAGTTGCCCATACGTGCGATGCCCGATGTAGCCTTCAATAACCGAAAAGATTCGAGGAGTGTTCATTATGGTAGGCGAAGGTAGTTAGGTTTGTGCAACGTTTAGCAACGCTCTTTCTACTCCACTAATCATGCTTTCTAAGCTGAATTTTTTAGCCACATGATCAGAGCATCGCTGCCCAAATTCAGGATCAGTTTCTCGCCAATAAATTACCTCAGAAATTCGCTTGGCTAAGGCTTTTTCATCTCCAGCGGTCACTAGGTTAGCTGCAAACTCCCCCGTCAAAATTTCAGGAATTCCCCCGATATGACTAGCAACAACGGGCGTTCCACAAGCTAAAGATTCGATGATCGATCGCCCAAACGGTTCTGACCAGACACTAGGTAAGACGCTGATATCACTAGTTTGGTAAAGAGCAGCCGGATTTGATAAGTAACCTACAAATTGAACTCGATCGGCGATGCCTAAATCTTTTGCTAACTGCTCTAGCGATCGCTGATATCCCATGCCTTCCTCTTCGCATTCTTCGCCCTTCAAAACGTTGAAATGAACGACAGGTCTTCCAGCAATTATCAGCTTAATATTTGGCTCTTGAATGGCTAAAAGTGCGATCGCTTTAATAAGATATTCAAGTCCTTTATCCTCGTCAATTCGACCCACATAGGAAACAACTTTTGCACGTTCAGAAATCTCCCACTGTTTGCGGGTGGCTAAGAAATCTTGAGCAGGTCTGAACTTGTGAGTATCAGTGCCATTGTGAACTACCTCAATTTTTGAGTCAGGCAAACCATAGTCTACCCAACTCTGCTTAGTTTGGTGAGAAACGGTAATGCAGTGATCAACGCGATCGAGCGCAAAGCGAATTTGTCGATTAACCTCACAGGAAGGAATCTGAAAATAGCAGACGAAGGGCAACCCTCTTAACCGAGACAAGGCATAACCAAACGTCGCAGTATGACAGACGTTGCTAAACACAACGCTATTGGCGTAGACCGGAATTTTGCCAATTCCGACAACGTTACGAACAAACTGCAAAATGGTTTTGGGTCGGCGGCGATCGAACCCATAAGCGTCAATGTGCAGGGTAGATTCACAAAACTCACGATATTGGTCAAGCAAGTTGCCTTCTTGTTCATAGAGCAGTGTGACTTTGTGACCCCGAGCAGCTAAGTCACGACAGATTTCTATCAGGTTTTTTTCTTGTCCGCCTCGCAGTGAGGTCGGTTCTTGTTCTAAGGCAATTAAGTGCATCGATTTAGCCTCAATAGATGGGTTAGGAACGTGGATTTACTAAGGTGCAACTGCTCGGACTCAACCAGAGTGTCTAAGTTCGTTGATGGCTCCGTTTGAGTCGGCTTGTGCCCCCTAAATCCCCCATTCTGGGGGACTTTGAGTTAAAATTCCCGGTTTCAAAGTCCCCCAGAATGGGGGATTTAGGGGGCGAAGATCCCAGACATGACAAATCAGGATATTTGATGACAAGATTGACAGGTTATTTAATCCACGCCTCTTAACTTCTAAGGATTAAACATATAATCTTTTATCCATCAGTTTTCACGTCTACTTCGTGTTGCATTCGGTGATAGTGCCATAGTTTACCGCGCTGATTTAGAAGTTCTTGATAAGTGCCTTGCTCAACAATTTGACCTTGTTCTAAAACAACGACTTTATCAGCCCGAATAATCGTTGATAAACGGTGTGCGATCGCAATCACGGTGCGTCCTTCTGAGATGTCTTCTAGTGATTGCTGAATCAATCGTTCTGACACTGAATCGAGAGCGCTGGTGGCTTCATCGAGAATCAGAATTTCGGGATTCCGCAAAAGGGCACGGGCGATCGCGAGTCGCTGCCGTTGTCCACCTGAGAGCCGTACTCCTCGATCGCCTAGCATGGTTTCAAACTGGTGCGGCATTTCTAAAATGAAATCTAGCGCGTTTGCCTGTCTCGCGGCGTTCCAGACCTGCTCATCGCTGACGGTTTCTAACCCGTAGGCGATGTTATAGCGCACCGACGCATTAAAAATAAACGTGTCTTGACTGACGATCGCCATCTTTTGCCGCAGAGATTTAGTGGAAAACGATCGCAGATCCCGACCATCCATCAAAATGTGTCCCCGTGTCGGGTCGTAGAAACGAGGAATCAAATCAACCAGAGTTGTTTTTCCTGCACCCGATGCCCCAATTAGCGCCGTCATTTTGCCGCGAGGAATGGTTAGCGTAATGTCTCTCAGCACCAGAGATGCCGGATCGTAACCAAAATCAACCGCAACGAACTCGATCGCCGTTTTTAACCCTGCAAACTGATGAGTTCCATCTTGCAAATAGGGTTTGTTGTCGGCTCGCAGCACCTCGGTAATGTTAGCGATCGTGCCTCCATATCCGCTCAACTGTGCCCGGTTGCCGTTCAACTCATGCACCGCCGGAACGAGCCGAAACAAAATAAACAAAAACGTCAGCAGTGACGCAGTTTGCAGCGTTCCATTAGCCACGAAGATGGTAATCGCCACAATAATCATGCTGATTAAAACGGTGGTCGCTAACCCCTCTGCAACGGGTCTCACGACTGCACTGCGGGTTGCCGCTTTCATGCTGGTCTTGAGCATCGCCTGACTGGATTGATAGAAGCGTTTGCGCTCATAGTCTTGAGTCGCAGAAGCTTGCACCGTGCGAATGCCACTGATAAACTCTAACGAAATGGTGGTAAATGCTCCAGCGGCGGTTGACATCGCAAAACTGCTTTCACGCACTCGCGAATTTAGATTTGATAACCCCACTGCCAATAGTGTGAACAACATCAAAGCAATCACCGTCAATTGCCAAGAGATTGTAAACATCAACGCTGCATAGACTACTAGCGTTGATCCTTTAGTAATCATGTAAGCAATCAACGAAAATGCTGACTGCAATCGACCCAGTTCACCCGTCAGCGTATTGATCAACTGTCCCGAATGCGTCTTGCCAAAATAGCTCAGACTTACCGCTTGCAGTTGTTCAAAAATCTGTTTGCGAAGACGATCGACGAGTTTTTGCTGCGTTAACTCGGTGTAAACCTGGGTTAGGTAGTTAAATCCGGCTCGAATCCAAGTGGAAGCGAGAATTAGACCAGACACTCGATAAAGCCGACTCGTCGCGGAGGTATTGACTCCCAAAATCCAAATATCAAACCAGTTCAACCCAGTTTGAAACGGTTTAGCAGTCGGACTAACGAGACTTTGCAAAAACGCTAGCAGGAATCCGAACCCAAATCCTTCAAAGGATGCTGCACACAACGCAAACGTGATCGCTGCGATCGCAACCCCCGGAAAGTATTGAAACTCTCTCAAAATCAAGGAATTATCGCGCCAAAAGCCAGTTGCTTTGACCCCACTCCGCACCACATTAGGAAGCTTAAATCGCATGGATATCAATGAAACTTGGTTTAGCTCAATTCAACACGCCCCAAAGCCTGATAGCACTTTGGGCACTGTTCTTAGAAGAATTTTTAGATCCTCGGTTAATGACCAGTTACGCAGATATTCCAGGTCAAGATCGTTCACCATGTCAATGTCTAACAGATGCGATCGCGCTTGAATCTGCCAAGCTCCGGTAATTCCAGGCAGGGCATTCAATCGCTCTAACATTTCTGGACGAATGCGAACAGCATCATAAAGCGCCCAGGGTCGCGGCCCTACTAGACTCATCTCGCCTAACAGCACGTTAAATAGCTGGGGCAATTCATCTAGGCTATATTTTCGCAACCATCTGCCCAGAGGCGTAATCCGAGGGTCATCGTGCCGCTTATGCAGGTTGGTGTGCGCCTGATCTGCCATGATTTGATGGTGATGCTGTTCGGCGTTGACCGTCATCGTGCGAAACTTTAGCACTCTAAATAATTTGCCTCGCTGCCCAACCCGCCACTGCCGAAACAAAATTGGTCCAGGCGTGGAAACCTTGATTAGAGCTGCGATCGTCAGCAGCACCGGACTCAACAACACCAGCATCAATGACGCTAGGCTGAGATCTAACACTCGCTTACAGCCCCAAAAAAAGCCAATGCGCTTGTGGGGGAGTTTAGAAGCGGCGGGCAATCTCAGATAGAGCGTTTTGTGCGAGCTTTCACAGGCATTTGCCCAAAACCTCAGTCCAGATTCACCCAAACTGGCATCGGCACGCACCAGCCGAATGGGGGAGTGGCTTAGACAGTCAATCAGCCGTCGTTCATTGGTCAGGGGCGGTAGATGGGAAGGATGACTCTGCTGCTGCGATCGCAAGACGAGCAATTGTTTTCGTCGCCATTTGAGTACACAGATAGGAGAATCAACCCCCAATCTTTCCCTGACTAGAGAGCGGCTTTCCTGCAAAATTGGAGGATTAAAAGTCGTCATAGAGGTTTGACTGAAATTGCAATAAAAGACACAAATCGAAGGAGACAAGCCGACAATAGTTGAGCGTTCTAATCAATGTTTTTTCAGGTGCACCCCTGAACGTTTCTCAACCACTCTAAGTATTAAGTAACTTAAATATTAATAGGCTGACGAGAAAAAAAATCTACTCCAAGTTAGATCCGTAGTCGTTAAATTAAACTCTAAAAGTGAAATCTCGCATGGGTCTTTGTCCATAGACCCTGAGTAATTAGGAAAAAGAAAAGACGGCTTCACTTTTGCAAGTGATAGAAGATACAAACCATGAGTCAAAAAACTAAGGGTAAGAGTTGAACTTCTCTCAGGGTAAGGAGAGTAAGTTTATATACAAGAAAATTTTAAGCCTGCGAAAGTCTGACTTGAAATCGAGTCGAGTAGGATTTATTTCAAGAGAGATTAAACAGTTGTTTGAACGCTGTTAGATAGTTAAACCCTCTATTTGTAGCGATCGCTTCTAGTAGTAGATCTACGGAGACGCGTTTTATTAGAGTTTACTAAGTTATTAAGGATCTGGAAGATAATTCACCTATCTTTTGAGGGATTTTGAAGAAATAGGAGTGCCTTTTTACCTAAGAATTGCAAATTAAACAACTCTGATAACTTTGTAGGTCAGCCATTTTGCCTGATTGAAACAGCCGAGATGGCTGTCCTACATTATTTAATCCAGGATACTAAGCTGAACCTCGACTCTTGGTTTAAGAAACTGCCACGTTCCGATAATATTGATTGCCAGGAATCGCTGCGCCATTTGCGATCATGCCAACCAGATTTAAACGATTCATGGCCGTCACTGCTTGGGTCACCTCATTGCGCGTCACCTGTCCAACTTTGCCGACCAGCAACGTGCCATCACAAAACGATGCCGCCAGCATTGCATCGACAATGCCTAACACCGGGGGCACATCGACGATCACCAAATCATAGCTCTGCTCAAACACCGTCATCAGTTCCTTCATGCGACGAGAACTGAGCAACTTCACCGGGTCGCTAGGAGCCGGGCCCGCCGTCAAAACCGAGATCGAAAGATCGCTGTAGGTGCCCGCCAGTTGAATCGCATTTTGACTCAGCATCCGATCGCCCGACAGCAGCGTAGACAGCCCTTGTTCGTTAGGCAACTCAAGCTGTTTGTGTAACCCCGGACGACGCAAATCAGCATCAATGATCAACACTCGCTGATGCAGACGCGCCGCACTGATTGCCAAACCGAGCGCGATCGTTGATTTTCCCTCACCTGCCAGCGCAGAAGTAACCACCAGCGACCTGAGCGGATTCGCCGCCGTCAATAGCTGAATATTCTTGTAAATCAAATCCAGTGACTCGCGGAATGGGGCCCAGTGAATCACCTGCATCATGGAAGGAGCCAAGTTTTCGGCTTTTTGAAAGGGCATCGCGATCGATCGAGGATTGATTTCCCCCAATGGCACTTCTGGCACCATACCCAACAGCGGTAGCGGAACTTGCTGCTTGAAATCTTCAGACGTGCGAACCGCATCATCAGCCGCCTCTCGCAAGAACGCTGCAACGCCGCCTAACATCAAGCCGCCCACCGCTCCGAGCAGCAGATTTCGTAGCCAATTTGGGCCAATTTGTTGCCCGACTTTGGGCTGCTCGACCACCTGCCAATCGAATCCTCCACGCGCAATTTCTAGCCCTAGATCCTGCCGCGCTTTGAGGAGTTGCTGCAAGGTGTCTCGATTCACCTGCACATTGGGCTGAAGGCGATTGTATTCAGCCAGCAAACTCGGAAACCGCTTTAGCTCACCTCGAAGCTGTAGTTCATTATTGGTAAGACTGCGATCGCGCGCTTGGGCAGCAACCAAATTGACTTGCGACTCCACTAACGCACTCGCAAATTTCAGGTCATTTTCTCCGAGTTGCCCGATCGCAACCAGTCCATCACCCGACTGAGCGATCGCCGCCGCTTGTGCGCCTAAAATTCGCTGCACTTCTTGCTGCAAAAGCGCTTGCTGTTTCTGTCGTTGTTCACTCAGTTGATCAATAAATGGGCCCTTTTTAAAGCGTAAGCGTTGCTGAACGATCGCCACCTCGGTTTTTTGAATCTCGTTGAGCAATGCCTGATAGCGCGGAGATTGACTCAGCCGAGCCGCGATCGTAGCTTGTTGAGGCGATCGCGCCAACTGCTGTTGTAGTGCTCCATAGCGAGCTTGCAGATCTTGCAACTCAGTCCGATTGGCACGCTGATCTTTCTGCACTGCCGCCAGAGAATCGACCATTGACTTTGACTGAAGTTCAGGGTCGATGAGATCTTGATTTTTGCGAAATCGCTCTAGTGCGGCTTCTGCCTGATTGACTCGCGCCTCGACTTGCGGAATCTGTTCGTTAATAAACCCCAACCCTTTAGTCAGCCTCGCTTTTTGCTGCTCCAGGTTATATTGCTGATACACCTGTTGAATCGCTTGCAAGACCGCTTGGGTTTGTTGACGATCGTGACCCGTGTAAACCATCTCAAAGATGCTGGTATTGATCTTGTCGTTACCTCTCTGCTCGATCACCTGGCTGACCGTGAGTCCTTTCTGAAGGTCGCCTACGTCAAGGTTTGAGCCGTTGAGTTTTAACTGGTCAACCGCCCGTTGCAGCAGTTGCGACGATCGCATCAAATTTAACTGCGTGGCATTATCGATCTCAACATTAGAGTCTGCAAACGATGGGGTAGCTGGGTTATCGGTTTTGCGACTGCGATAGTTAGACTCACTCAACAGTTGCATTGAGCTACGAAAAGTCGGCTTAGAAAATAGGGTAAATAGGGCGGCTCCGATCAGCGACAACCCTAACCCGCCGATCAGCCACAGCCGCCGCCGCATCAACACCGACAACAGTTGCCCATAGCCCGGATCGGGGTCGGCAGCCGCGATTAAATTTAGATGACTCTCAGCCACGATAGGAACTCCTTTTGCAAAACTCAACTCATCGCTTCTATGCCAGACAAACCTCCTGAATGACGCGATCGACCGACTCGAAAAAGACGCTTTCTGAGAAGCGACTGAGGGCATGGTGACGAATGGTGCTGTAATCCCAGGAGATTTTTCTTGCGTCAAGCAACGCCGTGTGCAGCGATTCGGGAGTTTGTGACTTAAAGAAAATGCCTGTCTTGCCAGGAACTTGAGTGTCTAGCACACCACCTGCCCCATAAGCTATCACAGGGGTGCCACTGGCGTTTGCCTCGATCGGCACTAAGCCATAGTCTTCGAGGGCGGTGACAATCACCGATCGTGATTTTGCCAGCAGTTGTTTACGATCGACATCGCTGACGTGCCCTAAAAATTGAATATTCTTTAACGCACGGGCTTGCAGCGTTTCTCGTTCGGGGCCATCGCCAATGATCATTAACTTCCAGCCCAGCCAGTTAAACGCTTCCACAATCACATCAATGCGCTTATAGCCGAGCAGTCGAGCCGACGCTAGATAAAAGTTTTCTTTTTGAGCCGAAAACGTGAATTGCTCACTGTCGATCGGGTAGTTAATCACCAGAGCAGGCTTATCATAGGTTTCTTGAATTCGACGTGCCACAACGCTAGAGTTGGCAATATATAAATCTGGCTCTTGAGCGAATGTTAAATCTGCCTGCCGCATTCTTTGAAACAGCGACTCAATCAAGGGATAAAACGGCTGATAGGCAGTGTATTCGCGCAGGTAAGTTTTGGTGTCCCATAAAAAGCGGGTAACATTATGACAAAAGCAAATGTGCTTGGCATCGGGGCGTTTTTTCACCCCTTTTGCAAAAGTGGTGCTGCTGCTGATAATCAAATCATAATCACTTAAATCAAGGGCCCGAAACGCTGAGTAATAGAAAGGCGCTAACAGCTTAAAGTATCTAGCTGCATGAGGAATTTGCTGCAAATAAGTGGTGTAAACTCGCCGATCGCCCAGATCGATCGAGTGCTGTGGCTCATAGAGAGACGTGAAAATGTCAGCATCGGGGTAATGCTTGCAGAGCAACTCAAAGACTCGCTCCGCTCCACCCCGTTGCGTCAAATAGTCATGGACGAGGGCTACTTTCATGACTGCACATTGAGTAAAGGCAATGGTCTTGGAGCAAATTTTTGTTAAAAAGAGTTGCTGTTAGGAATGAGAGCTAAAGGACAAATTAAACAGGTTCAATAAACGTCAGTTCATGAGTTCTTTTACTTCGTTCTTCAGGGCTTCTGCCCCCTAAATCCCCCATTCTGGGGGACTTTGAACCGGAAATTTTGGCTTGAAGTCCCCCAAATTGGGGGATTTAGGGGGCTTCCCGAATCCACAATCGGAGCAAACCGCTTCTGTCAAACTGACATTAAATAAATTCAAACCGCGCTCGACCTCAATAGAGTTTTAGACAACGATTCATCGCAATACTCTAGTTTTGCAATAGCAACAGATCATCACTCGATCGGAGGATCATCTCGCATCTTTCTATAGGTCTAATGACATGATCGATTTGACCTATGTGAGATTAGATGTTGGCGATCGCTTAGTCCTCATGGATCTCATCAGAACGCAAATCGTCGGGTTCGTTTAGCATTTCTGGCGCAACTCCAGGATTTTCGATTAGCTCTCTGGGGTTGCCTTCATATCTGCTCGTAGATACCAAATCCATTGGGTTGACGGTTTTGGCTTTTAAGGCTTCGGCGTTTTTGTTCTCGAAATCTGGCAGTCTTTCAGTTGGCTCATTGCTCATAGCAAAAATTTTCAATCACGACTGGCATCAGCTTAAGAATGCGATCGTGTAGAGAACGCCTCTCTATAGGCAGAGTTTGTGAGGAGAAGATGAAGCTTCTGAGACAACGTGCGATCGTTCAACGTCTAGAACTGATCTTCAGTTTTGCCCAATATTGACGGTTCTAGCCAGCCGGGGACATAGTGACTCGACTTGCGGAGTTCGCGATCGAGCGCTTTATAGTCTGATTCTTTCTCAAAAACCAACCCCCAAAACTGAGCAGAATGGTTGAGATGAGTGGTGTGACAAAGCTCGTGAATCAGCACATAGCGCACCAGATGAGTCGGCAAAAATAAGAGCTTATAGTTAAGGCTAATGTTTTTTTGCTGAGAACAGCTTGCCCAAAGCGTCTTTTGCCCCCTGACCGAGGCTTTGTTAAACGGAAGATTTAATTCTTGGCTGACTGACCATAGCCACGGCACCAGCCGCTGATAGGCTTTGTGACTGAGCCACTGCTGCAATAGTGACTTGCAGGCATCTTCGTTTTGAGTACAGCCGCGCAAAATCAGCCGCGACTTGTCTTTCTCGGTGAGCGTGACTCGCTGAGAATGGGTCGGTTGATATTCAACTTTCCAGCATTGGTCGATCGCTCTAAGCTGCAACTGATCGGGCAACTCGTGAGAAGCTTCGAGCGAGAGTTGTTGACGCTGCTCTTCTAGCCGCCCGATCGTTTTCGCAATCCAACTTTGCTTGGTGTGCAAAATTTCAGGAATGCGACTTTGATCAAACCCTTTGGGAACGATCACCTCTAGTCCGTCTTGAACGGTCATTCTCAGGCTGACGTGTTTTGCCTTCAGGCTTTCCCGAACTTTATAGCCAGGTAGCGCCGTAAGCTGACTCGTGATCAGTTTAGACTCAGCCATGTGTATCCATCGCGGCAAATGCTAATCAGTGAAATAAATCAACTTTGAAGGACTAACTGAGGCAGTCAATTTTTTGCCAGATTTTAAACGCTACCGCAACTGGCTGCTAAGAAAATTAATCATTATTACTACTATTAATAATAATAATAATACACAGGATCATCGTAGTTGCTTTGTGATACTCGAGACCCTAACTCCGATTTGGAGAGGCAAGGTTGCGAAACTGCGTAAATTGAGGCTCAAATAAAAGTTTCACCGTCCCGGTCGGCCCGTTGCGATGTTTGCTGATGATCACTTCAGCGATGCCGCGATCGGGTGTGTCTTTGTTGTAATATTCATCGCGATATAACATCATTACGAGGTCGGCGTCTTGCTCAATTGACCCCGACTCGCGAAGGTCAGACATCATGGGACGCTTTTCGGTGCGGGACTCAACTCCTCGGCTCAGTTGAGATAGCGCGATCACAGGCACGTTTAACTCACGGGCAAGACCTTTCAGCGATCGCGTAATTCGTGACAACACCTGCACTCGATTTTCGCTGCCGTTCCCTTCCATTAGCTGCAAATAGTCGATCAGCACTAACCCCAACGCGCCACCCTGCTCTGCCTGAAGGCGACGAGACTGCGATCGCATTTCATTTGCCCCTAAATTAGGCGTGTCGTCAATAAAGATCGGCAACTGCGACAATGTGCTGATGGCGTGTCCCAGCGGTTCCCACTCATTCTGGCTGATCCGCCCTGCCCGTAGTCGCCCACTCTCAATTCGCACTTCACTGGCAAGTAATCGTTGCACTAGCTGATCTTTTGACATCTCTAAACTAAAGATGGCAACAGGAAGTTTATGATAAGCCGCAATGTTGCGAGCCACGTTCAGGACAAAACTCGTGTTATGAACACAAATGTCATTGGCAACGAAATTGTGAGTTTCTGGAATGGTTAAGTCATAAACTTGTTGATTGCCTAGCGGCTCGATCTCAACAATTTCGTCCCAATACACTTCACTAGTTGCCGCTTGAAGGGGACGATCTAGCAAAGCCATCTTGCCCGACTGAACGTTACTTCGTCCAATCTCAAGGGGAATTAAATCTCGACTTAGTTGATCGGATTTGTCGGCGATCGCTTGACTGACTTTTTGAAGTGCCGATTCTTTGCCGAAGATACCGACTTCTGCAATAAATGTCTGCATCGATCGCGTATCGGTAATGTCGAGATGGTATTTAGGCGATCGCGACTTCAATGAAGCAATCACTTCAAAGCGCAGCAGCAGATGCTGAATCTGTTTTGCTAACCGATGGTTGACCGCAGCATAGCCTAATTGAGATTCACCACTCGCTAAAACCGTTGCCCAGCCATCAGTCACAAACAAGCGGTTGAGAAAGAGTGCCACCTGCGATCGCGGCAATTTGAAGACGATCGCCGGAATTTCCTGCATCTGAGTAGCTGTGTCGCAAAGCAATTCGACTTCAGAATCTCGAATGGACTCCGTACCAAAAACTTCTAGCTTGCGAGGCACGGCAATCTTTTCACCGAGGTTAAGCAGCGCTAGCGATCGCCAGCCGTCGATCGTCAAATAGGGATGGCTCAAAGTCGAATCGACTGAGCGACCCGATCGCGTCGTCACTCTAAAAACGGGCTTGATCCCATCATCGACAAACGCTGAGGGCCGGGTAAATCCAAACTTCCAGTCAGTGTTTAAGGTCAGGAGAGTGGCACAGCCGTGATGATAAATTTGCTCGATCGTCGTCACGCTGCCGTCACTTAAAACGATTTCTGAGTTAGCTGCCAGACATTTTCCCATCGACGGGCGACCTGCAACAATGATCAGATCCGATCGCTGAAACCCCTGAGTCATCGCGTCTAAATCATAGAAGCCGCAAGATAAACCGGGCGTTGCCATGCCTGTTGAAAGGCGCTCGATTTCTGAAAAGGTTTGAGTCAGCACATCGGCTGCTGAAACAAGTCCCTGCTGTGGGCGCGCTTGAGTGACGTTAAAGACCTTCTGCTCTGCGTCATCTAAAACCGTTTCTAACTCTTCAGCCGTTTTGTGACCGAGTTGAGAAATTTCTTGCCCGACCTTGATTAGCTTACGGCGCAAAAATTTATCGGTGACAAGCTGCGCGTATTGGTCAATGTTGACAGCGCTCACCGTGCGATCGACCAACTGCACTAATTTGTTTTGTCCGCCCACCTTATCGAGCAAGCCGCGATCTTGCAGCCAAGTGGTGACGCTCATCAGATCGGTTGGGCTGCCCTGATTTTGAAGGGCGATCGCCGCTCTAAAAATTTCTCGATGAGCGCTGAGATAAAAGGCTTCTGGTGCAATTAGATCGAGAATGCGAGTCAGCGCTTCGGGGTCAAGCAAGATGCCTCCCAAAATCGCTTCTTCTGCATCAATATTTTGAGGCGGAACTTTATCTTGAAACGGCTGAAAGTTAAGCTGTTCTTGAGCCATGACGGGGCAGTTTCAACAAGGTGAAGGCAAATCAAGGGGTGAGCTACCGCCTCGCTGCTCTACTCGCCCCTCAATATACTGTTAACAATAGTCTAGCAGAGACTAGTAAAAATGTACTTGCTACAGAACTTTGAGTGAAAAAATTCAAAGTTCAAACCCGATCGCTAGCTGGCAACGACTTGAATGATCACCGTTGCGGTTACTTCAGGATGCAGCTTAATTTCAGCCCTATATTCACCAATCTTGTGAACATCGGGGAGCGTAACGCCACGGCGATCGATTTCTTGCCCCGTGATTTGTTTGATCACATCTGCCACTTCTTGGTTGGTGACGGTGCCAAAGATCGCGTCATTCTCACCGACTTGTTTAGCGATCGTAAAGCTGCCCGCTTTTTCGAGTGCCGCTTTTTGAGTGGTTGAGACTTCCTTCAGTTCTGCAAGACGCTGACGCTCTTTCTCTTTGCGCCGCTCAACCTGCTTGAGAAGACCCGCCGTTGCATTTTGTCCCTTACCTTGGGGGATCAAATAATTTCGGGCATAACCGGGGGCCACTTCGACCAAATCGCCCGATTTACCCAGCTTACTCACGTCCTGATTAAGGACTAATTGAACACGCTTCGCCATAATATTCCTGTTGTCAACTGTGCCGCAGAACTTCTTATTTTACCACGGTGTGATGGGTTTAAAGCCTTGCCCTTCAGGGCAAAAAAAGCTATAGTCCCTATACGTTGTCGGGGCATCGACCGTTAGGTTAGGCAATGTCAGACAGGCTACGCCTGCAATTGCTGTTTGATCCTAGAATTCTTCAGGCTTTAGCCAGAGGAGTATGTCAATGGAGAACGGAGAAGAAAGGCTTAATTTTGAGTTTGAGAGGTGCGATCGCGCGTCTTTTCACCCTTAAAGTCAAGCCTCTAATCCCTTATCCAATTCTCATCTTAATTTAGTGACTAAAGACTATCAGAAAGAGTCACTTTTAACGGGATTGAGAGTGGATTAGGCATTCGATCAGAAAACCAGAACCCTTGTTCCAGAACCATTGTCGGCACCAAACGATACTCTCCGGGCAAAAGGGGAGCTTGAATGGTTGCCACGATCGCGGTCGATTCGCCAGGATTTACATCTGAAGGCAGCAAAGTTCTGAGAGGCTCTCTAGGTAACCGCCCTGATAGGTCAAACCATCGGTAGGAAAAATGGGTTGGGTAACGCCCCCAAGATGACCAGGTGAAGTTGCTCGTGTTCTTAAGAATCACAGGGAGTTGAAAAGAGTCGCCTGTTTTCAGAAATTTTGGAAGAGTACTCGGCAGATATTGAATATCCACCGCAGGAATGGGAGAAATCGGAAGCTGATAGTGAGTGACTCGAAACTGAGGTTCATGTGAGAAAGTTAGTTTCGAGCCACCCTCAGTTTTTGAAAGACGAGAAATCAGGCAAAGCCGCTGAGGTTTTTCAATCCCTCCCTTTTGAGACTGCATCAGCCAGTTCGCCACTTGAGGAAAACTCATCGGCTTGTCAGAGCTGTAATAGTTAGGCGGTAAATTTCCTGAATAACCATTCACAACGGGCACATTTGCCTTTAGCCCGGCCCACATTGCGGTCAGTTGATCCACAACCTGGGCTGGAAGAGTTTGCGTATACGCAACTTCACAGCCCTGCATCAATTGGGCCGCCTCAGCTTCTAGCTTTAAGTAGGGTGTTTTATCGTAGGCAGGAATATTAAAAGTTATCTGCTCTATCAGGCACAAACCGAGGAAGATAGATGGAAGTGATGTCATCCTCCTTTGTCCTCCCAAAGCTGTTCGTCGATTTAGAATCGAGTTGAAAAACGCATCAGCACTTAAGCAAATTGCAATGAGTAAATAGCAATCTATTATCGTCCAGATTCGTGACACCGCCCGAATCGCAGTCGCTCCTGGAACCAGGCTATACACAAATTGCCAAAGGGAAAAGCCGTTCGGGAATCGTAGCGAGATTGCGAACAGCAGAGCCGACACCCCTAGACAAAGCTTGACGAGCAAAAAACGCTGAGGTGGAATTTTCTGTGCTATCCCAGCATACAGACCCAGACCTAATAGACCAATCACCGTAAAACCTAGAAACAGCGAATGTTCCCAAAAAAGCGGCAGTTTAGCAGAGACCGAATCATACCAAACCATTCCCCAAGGTGACTGAGGAGACGGAAGAAACCAGGAAACCAGACGAGGAAGTATTTGACTCACCTCTGCGTAAGTGCGTTCCCCAATCAACGCTTTAACTTGCAGATAAGGCATGAGCGTAAGTACCATACCGAGTCCCCATCCTGTAAACATGAGCAGAACAGATGCCCAGTGAGTTCGGCAAAAAGCGGCAAATCGAACCCCAAAGCTTCCAGTCCCTTCGCTGTAACCAGGGCGTTCCATAAACCAAAGTAAAGGGATGGCAACTAGCAAACTCAGCAACAGAAACCAGCCTAGATAGATCCCAGAAAGAACCTGCAAATAGATCAGCAGCAGCGAAAGTGCTAATCGTCGGCGAGTAGGCTGGCGGCTAAACTCCCAAAGACACAGCAATGCCAATGGAGTAAAGAATTGGGGAAACAACTGCGAGTGGGAAATCTGAGAGATTCTAGGCATTCCAAACGCGAACAGGAACGCGCCCAGTCCTGCGAGTTCCCGTCTAATGTGTTGACGGTGTAGCACAAAAGCGAAGCCAAAGAAGTTCAGCGCAGAAACCAGCATCATCCACAGTTGGAATGCGGTATCAGTCGAGGCAAAAGCTCTGAGCAACCAATAGATAGGTGCTGCTCCCCACAAGTTGTCTGAAAAGGCTAGGACATTGGGAAAAGGATAGAAAAAGGCAGGAGACCACGGGGAGGCAGTGTAATTTCTGTTAAAGACAAGCTGGAAGGAATGCTCTAGAAAGTACTGATTCAACCAAGGATCTCCTGGATCTCCTGGCATTTTAGAAAAGCCGCTAAACAGAGTGGGATAAAACATCATGATCAATCCCAGCAAGCAGAGAAGCAGATAGAACCACCCAGTGCGAGAGCAAAACTTTACCCACTTCTCCAAAAGCCTTGAGGCGTTGTGCTTCGATCGGGTTGGGTTAAACATCGGGCGTAAACCTTTCGTAAGACTGACCAGAGGCAGAAGAGACCTTTTTAGAGCGAAAGAGGTTGTATTTGAGAATGCAGAAAACTGCTCTCACTCCGTCTTTCCAGGTAATTTTTTTACCCTCTTTGTAGGTGCGTCCGTAATAGGAGATGCCGACTTCGTAGATCCGGCAACCCATTCCTGCGACTTTGGCAGTGATTTCTGGCTCAAACCCAAATCGATTCTCTTCAATTCTGATTGACTGAATCACGTCTCGCCGGAATGCTTTATAGCAAGATTCCATATCGGTGAGATTGATATTAGTCAGCATATTGGAGAGCGTGGTTAAAAATTGATTGCCAATCATGTGCCAATAGTAGACGACGCGATGGGGCTGACTGCCCATAAACCGTGAGCCAAACACAACGTCTGCTTTGCCTTCTAAAATCGGTCGAATCATCACGGAAAATTCTCGCGGATCGTACTCCAAATCAGCATCTTGGACGATCACAACGTCTCCAGTCGCAGCAGCAAACCCTGTTCTCAAAGCCGCCCCTTTACCCCGATTTCTAGGGTGGTAGATAACCTGATCTACCTGGGATTCAACCACTTGTTTGAGTAAATCTATCGTGCCGTAGATCGAACAGTCATCGACGATGATTACTTCAATCTCAACACCCAGATCTTTGACTGGAGAAGCTTTTACGGATTTAACAACTTGACTAATGGTGGAAATTTCATTGAAACAGGGAATGACCACTGATAGTTTCATAGGGGAAGTCCGATCGCTTTAGAAACCTGCAAACAGCAGAATAAACTGGATTGAGTCGCAAAAGCTATCGCATCTAATTAATCAACTCCACCCATGCCATCTAAGGGTTGTGAAGTCTGTCTGTTTAGTTATCAAAATCGGACAATCTTGCTTTTTCTGTTATTCGTTTGTCATAGTTTGATCGCTTCTCCCACCTTCATCACTCGTAGTTGGCTCTTCACCCCTTGCTGCCTGAGCGCTTGAGCAAACGCTTCAGGAGTCCCTGTTAAGGCTGGAAACGTGCCAAAGTGCATAGGAATCACCGTGACAGGATTGACCAATTTAACCGCCTCTGCTGCCCGTGTGGGGCCCATCGTAAAGTGATCTCCAATGCAGGCAAGCATCAAGCTGACTTTGCCAAACCGGGGGATCAGCGTCATGTCTTGAAATAAATCAGTGTCGCCCGTGTGGTAGATCACAGGCCCATTTTTGACGCTGATTAAAAATCCACCAGGGTTTCCGGCATATTGAGCAGGGCTGCCATCAGATGCCACCGCAGAGCTATGAACGGCTGGAATAAACGCCACTTTGACATCACCATTCAGCAGCGTCAGTTCTCCCCCAAAGTTTCCTTGAGTCTCTAGCCCTACGAGATCTTTTGGATAGCTGCCGTAAGCTACTAGGGCTTGACCTAAATCAGCCGTGCTTACGAGTTTAGCTTTTGTTTTTTGAGCGATCGCCGTCGCGTCTCCAACGTGATCAAAATGTCCGTGAGTGATTAGGATTAGATCAGCGCGATCGAGCTTTGCCAAATCTGCTTTTCCAGTCGGGTTGACTGGGTTAGTGAGCCAGGGATCAATCAGCAAAACCTTACCCGAAGGGGTAGTTAGCTTGAAGGCAGATTGTCCATACCATAAAAGTTGAGTGTTGAGGGCAGGTTGAGCAGTGCTGCTAAAAACGTTGCAGCCAATAACAACCACCGCCAAAATCAGTGCCGCTAAAACACCGCCAACCTTTGCAGATCTCATCCACTTCAAAATCGTCATTTCGTCAAATCCTTAGCATCAGCATCTCTTTGTGAAGATTAATCTTAAGCAAAATAGTGACAAGCCACATCATCTTTAAAGCGAAATCTGACTTCAGCAAAATTTCGTAGTTGATTGCGTCAATTTACCATTGACATTGCAACACGGATACCCTTGCTGACCTCTTAAAAAGGCTATACAGTTGAGTCAGCATTATTTGTAGGTTCGCCAGTCTTAAAGAAGCAGTTTTACCAGATCTGACTTTTTTAGAACTCTGGCGGTGCCTGCAAACCCTAACGCCCCTGGGGGAGATGAACACCTCGAAAAAGACCACTGCCTGAGCAGTTTGTGGAGTCTAGGGATGAACAGAAAGTTTGAAAAGTGGTTGACGATCGTCGCCTTGGGCAGTTGGGTCGCTTCGATGGGGGCACTGGTTGCGATCGAAGTTGCCTCGACTCAACCCCCGTCTGATCAGTCTTTGCTTTCAGAGTCCCAGGCGATTCGTCCTCAACGGCGAAACTCACAGTTTGCCTCGGTTTTAGACTCGCAGTTTTATCAGCAACTCAAACAGTCTGACGCTCTGGCGAGTTTAGAATCTGATCGGGGGCACTGGCTCGATCGGACGCGGGTCAGCAGTGAGGTTTTAAGTCGAGATTTTTCTGAGTTAGACGTTAAGAACCAGAAACCAAGCATCAGCAGTTCTCTTAACCTCTTTGCCGTTTCACCTCATATAGGATCAATGCAGCAGAAATTGCCACGTTGAGCGACTCTACACGTCGACTTAATGGAATTGTCACCTGTCGATCGGCGAGATCATTTAATGCCTGAGACAGCCCTGCGCCTTCGTTTCCCAGCAAGATCAGAGTCGGCTGACAAAAATCAACTTCCCAATAAGTCTGAGGTGCGGTGGGAGCGGTAGAGATGACTTGCATCCCCGCAGCTTTGCACTTGAGAACCTCTGCCGTTAGATCAGCACTCACCGCCATTGGCAACCGAAACCACTGACCTGCTGACGATCGCAGCACTTTAGGGTTATCTAAATCAACACTGTCATCACTGAGCAGCAAGCCTTCTGCGCCTGCCGCTGCTGCCGTACGGATAATCGTTCCTAAATTACCAGGGTCTTGAATTGTTTCTAACATCAAGCCCAACTGGGTGAAATGCAGAGGTTGAGCGTGAATGCGCCCTGCGGTCGCCACAACGCCGTCAGGTTCAACAGTGGTGGCGATCGCCCTAAGCACGTCTGGACTCACTAACTCAATTCGCTGGGCAATGTCTGTGAGGTTTTGCCATAGCGTTGGGTGCTGCGATCGCCACGCTTCAGTGTGGCAAACTGTTTCTAACGTAGCCTCAGCCGCACAGGCTTCTTCCAGCAAATGCGTCCCTTCTAATAGAAAAAGCTGCTGTTCTCGCCGTTCTTTGGCACGATGCAGCTTACGCAATTGCTTGATCAAAGGGTTTTGCAGGCTCGTCAACATTGCGTTAGAAAAACTGAGAATAGGGCAAGCGATCTTCACCGATCAGATGAAATGGCAAGACCGATTGAAGAAAATTTTTACGAAACTGTAAAATAGCTGACCTGGAATGATTGAAGTTTCGTTACAAAACTTTAGTTATCCATAAGTAAATTTACAGTAGTCGGGGAGATGATTAGCTTCACAAGAATCTTGATTTCTCACGAACCCCTGAGAAAAATATCTCCCCCAACAATGCGGAACCCGGGACTTGAACCCGGAAGTCCTTGCGAACACTAGAACCTGAATCTAGCGCGTCTACCAATTCCGCCAGTCCCGCATGAGACATTTAAGCGTCACGACCTCCAATCTTGCAGTAGATTGGTCTACCTGTCAACAACTTTTTGGTCGGGGTTGAGCGATCGAGATCACAGTTACACGGTTGACTTTTGTGGGCTGTCAATCCAAAGTCTGGACATCTGCGATCTTTCCGGTAGAATCGAAACCAAATTTAATGTTAAACCAGGAGGACAAGCCCATTACTTCCGCTCTCAGCCTGCCCAACTCTCAGTCTTCACCCGAAGAAACCAGTTCAGTGCTTCAAATCTGGGGAAAAACCCCTCTGAGTGGACATGTCAACATCAGTGGCGCAAAAAATTCGGCGCTAGTGATCATCGTCGGAGCGCTACTCTGTTCACAAGATTGCCGGATTCGCAATGTTCCCCTATTAGCCGATGTCACCCGGATGGGCGAAATCTTAGCGGCGTTGGGGGTCAAGCTCACTCAAAACGCAGATGTTCTAGATATCGATGCGTCTCATATCAGCCATACAAAAGCGCCCTATGAATTGGTCAGCCAACTTCGGGCCAGCTTTTTCATCATCGGTCCCCTGTTAGCCAGAATGGGCGTAGCACGGGTGCCCTTGCCTGGAGGTTGCTCGATCGGGGCCCGCCCTGTCGATTTGCATGTCCGCGGTTTGCGAGCGATGGGTGCCCATGTGCAGATTGACCACGGCATCGTTCATGCTTATCTGACGGGTGCCAACAAGCGACTCCAGGGTGCCAAAATTTACCTCGACTACCCTAGCGTCGGCGCGACTGAAACGCTGATGATGGCAGCCACCCTAGCCGACGGTGAGACGACGATCGAGAACGCGGCTCAAGAACCCGAAGTTGCAGATTTAGCTAATTTCTGTCGAGCAATGGGGGCGAAGATTCGCGGCGCAGGCACGAACACGATCGTGATTTCTGGCGTTTCTAGTCTGCACTCGGTCGATTACAGCATCATTCCCGATCGCATTGAGGCAGGCACCTTTTTGCTGGCGGGAGCAATGACCCGATCGGAGATCACTCTATCGCCAATTATTCCTGACCATTTGACTGCGGTTCTCGCCAAGATGCGAGATATTGGAATTCGAGTCGTGATGGATAGCCCTAAGCAAATGAGAATCTTGCCGAGTCAGAGCTATCGATCGACAGACATCGAAACGCTTCCCTATCCCGGCTTTCCTACGGATATGCAAGCGCCGTTTATGTCATTGTTGACCCTGGCTCAAGGCGATAGTGTAATCAGCGAGACGGTGTTTGAAAACCGCCTGGGTCATGTGCCCGAACTGAATCGCATGGGTGCAGATATTCGCGTTAAGGGCAATCACGCGATCATTCGCGGGGTCGCGATGCTGTCGGGTGCGCCTGTGGTTGCAACTGACTTGAGGGCTTCGGCGGCACTGGTTGTGGCAGCTTTGGCAGCAGAAGGCAAAACGACGATTCAGGGATTGCATCACCTCGATCGTGGCTACGAACACCTGGAATTAAAGCTGAAAAAGCTCGGCGCTAAACTCCAGCGCGTCCAAGAACCCTCTGATCTGGAACCTGCGACACCGCCGATCGAGTCAGGCTCATTGAGTTCGCCAGCTTAGAATTGTGGACTCAATTGCAATCTCCATGAGATGTGATAGCCATTTCAAAAACAACTGCGGCGGATTGGGCAGATTGTAACGATCGCGAGAGGGCACGACAGGTCGTGCCCCTACCCCACCCACGCCGATTTGTTACATTCACACATCGAATTTGGTATGAACCCCAATTCTGAGAAGAACCGAGAACGGATCAACGTCTTTTCTACCTTCGTTGCTTCATGCTCAACGCTATACTGGCTTTGAGAGTCCCTTTCGACTACCTGCATGTCTTTCTCAAAGTCGCTCCTTATTGGCTTAAAGGCTGATCAGTTCCGTCACCCCTTGGATTTGGCAGCCACCAACTCGCTAAAACAGCTACCTGGATTAGATCTGCTGATCCGCAATCTGCTGGGCCCTGTGGCGGAACAGTTTTTTTATTTAGAAAACATCGCTTCGAGCATTCTCGTTGGCGAACAACAGCTTCCTCAAATTCATAATTTGTTGCTAGAAGCCTGTCGAGTGCTAGATCTTGAGCCGCCACAACTCTACGTGCGTCAAAATCCTGTGCCTAACGCTTACACCTTCGCGATGCGGGGCAAACAGCCGTTTATCGTGATGCACACCTCGCTGATTGAGTTACTCACCCCAGAAGAGATTCAGGCGGTGATCGCCCATGAGCTAGGGCACCTTAAATGCGATCACGGCGTTTATCTAACTCTTGCAAACATCATGGTTTTAGCTGCCGGACAGCTTCCTCTGGGCGGCGCGATCGCCCAAAGTTTACAGGCTCAGATTTTAGAGTGGGTTCGCTGTGCAGAATTTACATGCGATCGGGCTGCCTTACTCGCGACCCAAGATCCCAAAACCATTATGTCTGTGATGATGAAGCTCACAGGCGGGTCGCCCTCTCTAGCGAGTCAACTCAATCTAGATGCCTTCATTGCTCAGGCACGCGCCTATGATGAAGTGGGTAACACCGACGTGGGGCAACTGCTAAAACAGATGCAGACCGCTCAGTTAACGCATCCGGTTCCGGTTTTGAGGGCGAGGGAGATCGATCGCTGGGCAAGCAGTCAAAGTTATCAGTCGTTGTTAAAAAAGCAAGCCGTAGGCTATAATAGCGAAACGCAACCCAAGGGCGGATGGCGAAATTGGTAGACGCACCACACTCAAAATGTGGCACCGAAAGGTATGGGAGTTCGATTCTCCCTCCGCCCATTTTAATAACACGTATTGGTTTCAGCGTTTTTAGGGTTGTCTATAATGCTGTAAGAAGTGCGAGAGAATTAACTTTCATTGATGGAACTGGTAGAAGACTGGTAGACATGCTAGAAAGTACTTCCTTAAAGCCTTACCAGACCCTATTCATGCAGTTCTTCTAAGACTCTGATTTGCGAAATCGATAGCCCACGCCTCGGATGCTTTCGATCCAGCCTGCGCCTCCGATCGAGTCAATCTTTTTGCGAATGCGCTGCACACACATCTACCACATTGGTATTGGTGTTGAAATCGTAGCCCCAAATATGTTCCAAGATTTGCGTTCGCGTGAAGACGCGTCCGGGCGATCGCATCAGATATTCCAACAAATTAAATTCGCGAGTGGTCAGTTCGATCATGTGTTGATCACAGGTGACTTCTCGTGTGATGCGATCGAGCTTAATCGGCCCGACCGACACTAGATTTTGACGATCGCCCGTGCTGCGACGCATGACAGCATGGATGCGGGCAACCAGTTCTTCGACAAAAAACGGTTTGGCTAAATAATCATCGGCACCCAGGTTTAGACCTTCTAAGCGATCGTCGAGTTCATTGCGGGCGGTTAGCAAAATCACTGGCACATTTTGCCCTTTGCGGCGCAGACTTTTGAGAATAGATAGCCCATCTTTTCCCGGCACCATGATGTCTAGCACAATCACGTCATACTCGTTTTCGGTCGCACAGACATAACCACGATCGCCGTTGTCGCAATAATCTACGACAAACCCCTGTTCCTTTAAGCCAGCACGAACGAAGTTAGCAATTTTGGCTTCATCTTCGACAAATAAAATGTGCATACAGATTTTGTGCGGTCAAGCATTGTTTTTATTGTCGCTTGTCACTTGCCAGTGCAGTGCCTTTATATCAATTTGGGAAATACTTGCTACGGATGAACGATCGCTGAGGGCATAGCAGTGCCGTGCCCCTACGAGGATTTGTCGGACTCATTAGACCTCCTGCATGAATAAAATTCTCGACGTAAACCCCCCTTAGAACTCGCCCCCTAACCCCCAATTCTGGGGGAACTGGAGTTCAAAGTCCCCCAGAATTGGGGGATTTAGGGGGCGTTCTCGGATTCGTGCAGGAGGTTTATTGATGAAATTAGTATTAGATTACAAAACTGTAATTTAGAGAATGGGCAAACCGTCATTTTGGGGTGCGCTTAATAGAACCATAGACCGCTACTCAATCAAAGGAGACTGCTCATGATCACGACCCGACGACTGCTGACCTTAATGGCACTGCCTGTTCTAATTGGCTCATTTGGATCTGCGGCTTTGACTGCAACCGCTCAATCTTCAAACCGACTTGCTCAAAATTCATCGCAGCCTGGTGAGCAGGGCAAGAGACATCGAGGTCCAGATTTCGCCGCCGCCGCTCAAAAATTGGGCATTTCAGAAGCCAATTTGAAAGCAGCCTTGGGCGTTCCGGCAACGCCTCCAACTCCTGGCACACTGGGGCAACGCCCAACCCGACCCGACTTTAAAGCGGCAGCAGCCAAGCTTGGCATTTCTGAGCAGCAATTGGTGAGCGCGTTGGGCGTTCCCTCTCGTCCGCCTGGTGCAAATTTTGCCACCGCCGCTCAAAAGTTGGGCGTGTCAGAAGCTAATTTGAAGGCAGCGTTAGGAGTTCCAGCAACGCCCCCGGCTCCGGGACAGCGCTCGCCTCGACCCGACTTTAAAGCAGCAGCGGCAAAACTCGGCGTGACTGAGCAGCAACTTGTGAGCGCGTTGGGAATGCCGCCCCATCGATCGCGAGATGGCAATCGTCCTGATGGTGCGCGTCCTCCTCAGCAATAGGTTAAGTGGGCTAAGTTAAGTGGAGATGAGGGATGAACGAATTATTTCATCTCTCTCTTCCGCTCTCTCAAGCAATTAATTTCTGAAGGATTATGAATCGCATCTTTCGTCAATATCATCGCTGGCTCGCGATCGTCTTTGCGCTTCCCTTGCTCACGACCCTGATCACTGGCATCAGTTTTCCGATCGCTAAATCACTCAACCAGCCTCAACTAGCAGAGTTGCTAATTCAGATTCATACGTTAGAAATTGTTGGACTTGAGAATATTTTTCCCATTATCAACGGGATTGGATTACTCGGTTTATTGTCCACAGGAATTTATATGACCCGTCTTTTTCGGCAGCGTCACTATCCCTCTTAAAATCTCCATTTAGGAACCACCGTGCAACGCAAACTGTTTAGCAATGGCACCGGGTTGAATGAGAAAATTCGCCTTCAGGGAGAGATTTACCGCGTCATCGGCGTTATGGAATCGAAAGGTAGTCATGGGTCCATGGATCGCGATGATACGATTTATATCCCATCGACTACGATGTCGTCTCGAATTGTGGGTAACAATGCTCTTAAAGGCGTTTCGGTCAATTCCATTCTGGTCAAAAGAGAGAATCAAGACGCACTCGTTGCTGCTCAGTTTCAGGTTACTAATCTATTGCGGCTGCGGCACAATATTTCTAACCCCAACAATGATGATTTTCGGGTCACAAACCAGGCTGATTTGATCAGCACTTTCTCAAATGTGATTGGCGTTTTGACGATTTTCGGATTTGTGTTTCAACAATTTAATTTGCTTCCTCGTGCAACTGCCCTCGAAAATGTGATGTTGCCGATGGTCTATGCCAATGTTTCAAAATCGGTTCGTCGAGAACGAGTAACTCAGGCATTAGTGCGAGTGGGCTTAAGCGATCGCTTGCACAATCGCCCCAATCAATTATCTGGCGGACAGCAGCAGCGAGTAGCAAGGGATTACGATCGTGCTCGTCACTCACAAACCTGACATTGCGGCACAAACAAAACGTATTATTTGGACTTTCCTCGATTAGCCCGTACTTCCGTGCAGGGCGGAACAGCATTGAAGCAGAGGGATTTTTTATGCTTTTCAAACACCCTCTGTTGCCGCTTTAGCCAACTGCTTGATAGGATCGGCAGCATAGTTGGTGGAGAAAGTCATGACGATTCAGAATCGCGATCGCGCCTCAGCGTTTTCCTCAGCCCTGGGAGTGCAGACCGATGACTGACTTTTGGAGCCAACTTTTTAGTCTGAATTCGTTTGTGCCTCACGGACACTGCTACCTATGGCAAACCAACCTGGTGAGCCTGCACGTCCTCTCCGACGCACTCATCGCCCTGGCTTACTACTCGATTCCGATCACCCTGTTCTACCTGGTGCGGAAGCGGCAGGATCTGCCCTTCGAGTGGGTCTTTCTCTTGTTTGCTGCCTTCATTGTCGCCTGTGGCACCACCCACGTGCTAGAGATCTGGACGCTCTGGTATCCGACTTACTGGTTATCAGGACTGGTCAAAGCGTTCACAGCCCTAGTTTCAGTCGTCACTGCCACCCAGCTATTCCCCCTAATGCCAAAGGTTTTGGCTCTGCCCAGCCCAGCCCAACTTGAACACGCCAACCTGGACCTTCAGTCTCAGGTGACAAAGCGGCTCCGCATTGAGGAAGAACTGAAGCGCTATCAAACCCAGCTTGAGTCTTTGGTTGCAGAACGCACGCACGAACTAACGCAAGCAAACCAAACGCTGCAACAGGAAATCGCCGAACGCAAGCGGGTAGAAGCGGAACGGAAGCGGCTACTGGCACGAGAACAATCTGCCCGTGCTGAAGCCGAACAAGCTAATCGGATCAAGGATGAGTTTCTAGCGGTTTTGTCCCACGAACTCCGTACCCCTCTCAACCCGATTATCGGATGGTCGAAGCTGCTTCAGAGCGGCAAGCTCGATCGCGCAAAAAGTCGAGAAGCCCTAGAGACGATCGAGCGTAACGCCAAACTACAGGTACAACTGATTGATGACTTACTAGATGTGTCGCGAATTTTGAGCGGCAAGTTGAGTATCAGCGTCACCTCTGTTGACCTGAATGCAGTGATTGCAGCAGCAATGGAAACGCTTCGGTTAGCAGCCGAAGCCAAAGCGTTGCAGATTCAGACAACGATTCCTGCCAGTGCCAACATTGTGACGGGAGATGCCGTCCGCTTGCAGCAGGTAGTGTGGAATCTGCTATCAAACGCGATTAAGTTCACGCCCACCGGAGGGCAAATCGAGGTAAGTCTGACCCAGGCAGACACCCAGGTGCAAATTCAGATCAAAGATACAGGCAAAGGAATTCTGGCTGATTTTTTGCCCTATGTGTTTGACCACTTTCGACAGCAAGATGGAACAACCACCCGTAAATTTGGCGGCTTGGGGCTGGGGTTGGCGATCTCCCGTCAAATTGTGGAATTGCACGGCGGCAGAATTGGGGTCGAAAGCCCAGGTGAGAACCAGGGGGCTACCTTCACGGTTGAACTGCCCGTCTTGCACACCCCAAATGCTGTCGAAGCAGTTGCCGACATAGCTTTGACTGCATCAGACGATCGTCCCCTGGCAAATCTGCGGGTGTTAGTAGTGGATGACGAACCTGATTCACGCGAGTTTGTGGCGTTTGTGGTAGAACAAGCAGGAGCCGAAGTGATTGCGGTTGACTCTGCGATCGCGGCGCTGCAAACGCTTCAATCCATCCATCTCGACATTCTCTTAAGTGACATCGGCATGCCAGAAATGGATGGTTATGCGCTCATGCGGCAGGTGCGTCAGTTACCTATTAATGGGCAAATTCCGGCAATTGCGCTCACGGCTTATGCGGGAGAAGTGGATCAGCAACAGGCGATCGCAGCGGGTTTCCAGACCCATTTGTCTAAGCCAGTTGAGCCAGCCGACATTGTTGCGACTGTTATCCGGGTATATGGGCGAAAGTAGAGCAGATTCGACCCCAGCGAGTGTTTATTGATGCCATGACGCAGTTTTGCTATTTGTCGAGTGATGTCTTTCAATCGCTGACCGCTTATCCAGGCGAAGCCGATGAACAAAGAGCAGCCTTGGTCGGGTTTCAAAAGCATCTAGCTAAACCACTCGATCCGACTGTTGGAATTGCAGCCGTCTCGGAGTTAGGCCAGTTGTACAAGAACGGTCACTCAAGCTGATTTCCTTTGGCAATCTACTAGACCATTCGACCAAAAAGCGATCGTTGAGGAGATAACATTGCTGGTAGACAAACTTACGCATTTTGACCAAAACCTCGGAGGTTTAAGCCACTCTGTCGGTCACGATGCTTGATTCTTGGTTAAAACCTCCGAGGTTTGCGTAAGTCCTAACAAAGAATCATCGTAGTGAGTGCTGAAACTGTTGAAGGGCTGACAGTGCCGTTAGCAGAGTAGTTTGACGAGTTTCTAAAGGCAGGTCAGGAGCATTGATAAGAAACTGAATCTGGGTTTGCAACGCTTCTAAAAAATCGTGAATGTTGGGTGTTTCGCCATCATTGAGTAGACACAATGGGGCAGGTAAATGGGTGTCGTCGTCGATCGCTGCCAATACTTTGTTGGGGTCTAGCCCTAATCGCTGAAGGGTGCGCTGTAAAGTTTCAATCACGTCGTGCATTTCGATCGGATCAAAAACGCGCAGAAGGCTGGTTTGCGTGATGATCCCCAAATTTTTCCCCCAGTTCCAAGACACCACAAGCCGCCGCACTTGTCGCTGTTCCATTTCTTGGTGTGCTGTCCAGAGAGAATCTTCGCGATTGAGGACAAAGAGCGGTGTACTCATCACCGTCTGCGCTTGAGTTGTATTCATATCTAAGCCCAACGCCTGAAAGTGAACGATATCGCGTTCGGTCACAATGCCAACCGGATGCTGGACTGAATCTTCGCTAGATGCTTCGACGATGACCACACAGCTAATGCAATGAGTTGCCATGAGTTCTGTCAATTGCAGAACGGATGTGGTGGGTGATGCAGCAATGACTTGATGAGACATCACCTCAGCCACTCGCCGGATTTTTAGCAAGTTGGTGGGGCGCAAAATGTGGCGAATGCTATCGAGGGAGATCACCCCAACGAGTTGATGTGGCTCGTTCACGATCGCCAGATGTCGAATGCGATGACGACGAAACAGGAACAATGCTGCAAAAACGTTATGGAGCGATTCTTCAGTCATGCTCAACACGGGATGGTGCATCACATCAGAAATCTGAGTGGACTGGAGCGAAACGCCCAAAGCAGTTAATTGCACTAAATCGCGCTCGGTGAAGATTCCAAGTAATTTCTGATCTTGCATTACCAGTACGCAACTCGATCGTGCCCCACAGAGCGGATCTCGCGAGTTTGATTGTTGAGCAAGTTCGGCGGTTTTGTGCATCAGGGTAGCAACTTCACTCACCCGCGTATTCGGCATCACAATCAGGGGGCTACGATCGATTGCCTCATCGAGCGGAGGTGCCCCTAACGATCGGTCAAAAGACGTAACCATAATAAGAAATTAAGACAAACCACTTTTCAAAATTATGAGACTTGGCTGTGTAATTTCTGCACCATTGGTCACGAAATTTTCAGGCCCACAAAATTTGTTGCTGTAAATTTTTCGTTGACTGTAGGGGTAGCGCCCCCGTGCCTACCCCTGGCGGAGGGCTTTGCCAGATTCCTCGATTTGCGGTTCTAAGCCTGAAATTCTGGGGGTGCGTCCATATAAGCGATCCAAGACTCGTTTGACTGAAATGCGCTGCCACTGCTGACCGCGCTTGGTGGTGTAACCATTCTGATTCAGCCAGTCTGCAACCTGCTGGAGAGATTTGCCAGATTTGTGATGTCGGCGAATCAGTTCGATCACCTGCTGTTCATTGGGGTTTTCAATCAGTTCTCCATCGATCGATCGCTGTCCAAACGCAGGAGAACCATAGCCGATATATCCACCCTGAGCTGCTTTTGCTCTGCGTCCTTGCTCTAGCCGTTCCCAGATCTCGCGGTCTTGAAAGTTCTCGGCAGCCATCGTCGGTAATCGGGTTTACTGAAATTGACTCTTAGAGCAATCTATGAAAATCGCTCATTTAACTGAGATAACAGTTTTTGCAGTCTATAACATCTTCCCTAAAACAGAATGTTCTAAACGACGGATTTTTTAAGTAACTGTTGGGCGCGATCGATCTCCTCTACAGTTCCTTCAACCATTAGTAGAACATTGCCGTTCGCGACCAGCCGACTATATTTTTTAGCTTGCTCGGCGGTCATCCCTAAGCCAATTAATGCACCGATTAAGCCACCCGCAGCCGTGCAGATTCCGCCACTCAACAGCGTGAACGCGATCGCAGAAGACAGCACGACTTGACCGACACCGGGAAGGGCAAGCAGTCCGGCTCCGAGTAACAGCCCAGACGCACCGCCGACGAGATTTCCTAAAACGAGTCCTTTCTTTAACCCCGTCGCTGTTCCCGTAATTGTTCCAACGTTAGAGGCAGGAAGTTTTAACAAGGCAGTATCTTGAGAGGTATTGTAGTTTTGACCGACTAAGAAGGCTTGCGCGATCGGGAAACCAGAGAGAACTAGTCGATCGAGCGCTTGTCCGGCTGCTTCAATCTTAGAGAATGTTCCGATCACTCGTCGCTGCTGCAACACTTCCTTAAGCATTTCTTTTTCCTATGGAATAAAAATTTCTGTATCTTTAACTACAGTTTATCTTCTTCTTTAGAAAAAACGAGCAGCAGTCAACATATTGTCAGCGTGTTGTGACAAGAAAAACGATCGCCGAATTTTGATCTAGCGATCGCACTGAGGGGATGAAATAGCTGTAGGGGTAGCGCCCCCCTGCCTACCCCGGACGGAGGGCAACCACAGGGAGATTGCCCCTACCTATCCCTAAATTGTTCACCGTCGGGGCGCGTACATGATTACCAAAACGCCGAGCAGCGCGATCCATCCGCCGAGCCAATCGTATTTGTCAGGTCGAACTTTATCGATCAGCCAACCCCACAGAATCGATAGGACAATGAAAACACCACCGTAAGCAGCGTAGGCCCGTCCAAAGCTAACAGGTTGCAGCGTGGGAAGCACACCATAAATTGCGAGAATGATCACGCCAAAAACGGCAAGCCAAACGCTTTTCCCTTCACGTAGCCACAGCCAAAATAAATAGCCGCCGCCAATTTCACACAGCCCAGCCAACACGAACAGCAGTAAAGATTGAACCATTATTTTTTGCGAGAATCGCTCACCGTTGCAGGCTCTTCGATCGTTAAAGCCGCTTCGTTTTCTTCACTGGTGCGAATGCGAATGGCTCGGCTCACCGGAATCACAAACAGTTTACCATCGCCGATCGTACCTGTTTTGGCGGTTGAAACAATGGTATCGACCACAGCATCCGTGATGTCATCGTTTACCACAATTTCAATTCTAACTTTGGGAACAAAATCGATCGTGAACGGTTTGCCTTCCATGTCGAGCAGTCCGAGAAAGGCCAGCGGTCGCCCTTTTTGCCGCCCAAAGCCCTTTGCCCCTGTGACTGTCATTCCCTGAATACCCAGCTTGACTAAGGCTTCTTTGACAGCATCTAACTTAGCAGGCTGAATGATAGCAAGAATTAAGTTCATAAATTGCGATCCTAGTGATTGACTTTAGCGCTGTTAAGTAAGTAGCTGGAACTAAAGATCCTCATCCCCAACCCTTCTCCTAGGGAGAAGGGAGCAAGATTCAAAGTCCCTCT
Source organism: Phormidesmis priestleyi ULC007 (assembly GCF_001895925.1). GTDB lineage: Bacteria > Cyanobacteriota > Cyanobacteriia > Leptolyngbyales > Leptolyngbyaceae > Phormidesmis_A > Phormidesmis_A priestleyi_A. The sequence goes on from NZ_MPPI01000005.1 coordinate 166,503, forward strand.
CCCCAAGGAAAGGGATTTAGGGTGAGGGCAGTTTGCAGCATCTTACATTTGATTGAGTCTGTTTACTTAGCGAGATTTTGAGGAGCCGACGTTATCGCGCAGCGGGTGACTCAGATCTGATGGTAGGAACAGCGGTTTGCCTTTGAGTAAGCTATCACCAATTAAGTAAGCAAAGCCTGCAACAAAAAACGCGATCGCAATTCCGATCGCCGTAATTGAGTTGATTTGGGCATTTCCCGTTCCGGTTAAACCATAGTAGAAAATGCCGCAGACCATCGCCAGATTCATCACTAAACCCAGCGATGGAATCACGATCGTTTGGAGAGGATTGTTTTCACCATCAAGCAGATGTTCTAACGTTGCGATCAGCGTCACACCGCAGGTAATTCCGTAAAGCATGAACGTGCCAATGTTTGAGACTAGAGTGACGATCGTCACGTTATCCACACTCTGCACAGCATACGCACCGATCAATGCGGATAATCCCGTCAGAAAATAGATTCCTAGAGAAGGCGTGTTGTAGCGACCATGTAGAAATCCAAAAACGGCGGGCAGCTCTCGATCGGCTCCCATTGCATAACTGATTCGGACTCCAGTTGAAAGCGATGACAAACCTGTCCCAATCAATGCCATCACAACCGTACTCGCCATGATGATCTGCAAGAGAAATCCGTTGCCAAACAGTAAAGCATCGCCCAGAATTTTCGCCATATCTCCGATCGGCGCACCCGATGATAATGCGGCTGCAAACCCAGTCACCGTTTTACCGTCAACCGTTGCAGTATATTGATCGCCAATAAAAAAATTAGCGGCAAAATACTCGAAAAAGTAACAGATGCAAGCCTGGATAAACAACGATAAAATCACACTTCTAGGAATATCTCGCTGCGGATTTATAGCTTCTCCTGCCATCGCGGTGGCAGATTCAAACCCAACGAGTAGAAGAATTGCGATCGTGGCTTGATAAACCAACCCAGTTAAATCATGTGGAACGACAACGCTAATCGCATTCGCATGTTCATAATTGACGTTAGGATGACCCAGGCGATAAATAATCATTAACAATCCTAAAAACGTCAGCGAGGCAATTTGCACCACGTTAATGATGATGTTAATCAATGTAGAACCTGTCACACCGATTAAAGCAATCCCGCCAATAATTCCAGCAAAGACAAAACAAATCAAAGTTTTACTAAACCAATCTGAGGCAAAATCAGGGTTAAACAGTTGCCCAATGTAAACGATCAACGTTCCCATAAAGCTCACCATGATGCCGGGATAAACCCAGTAATAGAGGTGGGCAGCCCATCCTGTCACAAACTTTGCCAGCCGCGCTAGGCGAAAATGTTTGTGGTTTTCTTTCGCTAAAATTGCCGCCTCAGCGTAGTAATAAGAACTGCCTGCACCCGCATTTGGGTAAGCCTTGGAAAGCGTCGCATAACAGCTTGCTGTTAACAGTGCAATGCAAGTTGCAAGCGCGATCGCTGCCCACATATTTTTGGCAGAGTTGGGCAGCGCTTGAAGCTGGTAGGTCGTCCACAAGAAAGCGCCTGGTGCAATCAGCGCCATTGCGTTAATTGTAATTCCTACCAATCCTAAGGTAGGCTTTAGTTCACCGCTTGAGTTTGTCATAGTCTGCTGTTACATCCGTCTAACTCGCTAGACTATCTTTAAGAGCGAATCCTCTATAAATCGGTATTAAAAGGTACAAAAATTGCTCAATGTTCTGCTCAATGACTTTACAACATCAGTAAATCCAGGGATAAAAGCATTAAATTCTAACTCAGGATTAGACTTTTGTTAGTTTTCAAACTATTAAGTTAACGTCAGTTCGACGAATTTTTTCGCTTCGTCAACAGCGGCTTCTACCCCCTAAATTCCCCATTTTGGGGGACTTAGAGGGCGCGATAGACTGGTAACGAAGTCGTCGAATTCACGTTAATTTATGCAAAAATTTTGATATTTCTTGAGCTTAGTATTTTTCGATACAAAAATCTTAGATTCCTGTTTCTACTATGTACTAAATACAAAGACCTTTAGCACTGTCCAAATGCTGTTGTTTGGGGATTTGAACCGAGCATCTTGTTACATCTGTCGGTTCTATGTTCGGGCTTCTCAAACGCATGGGAGACATGATAGGAGATATGGCAACGCTGCACCTGTTATGAATCGAAGTATCAAGTCGCTTCTGGAAAGCGCTCTCTATTGATTTGAAAGAGTGACGCAAAGTAAGGTCTTTCCCACTAGTTCACCAGGAGGTCAGCGCAATGGAACAAGAGTTTAATGGCTCACTTGGGTTACAGGAAAAAAAACAATTATTCGAGGAAAAGAAGCACGAAAAGCCCAAAAAACACAAAAAGCATAAAGTCCATCTCGAATTTCAACCGAATCACAGTGAAAGTGAACCTCTTGAACAAAAGAAGCTTGACAAAAGCGAGTATGAGAAAGAACTTGCACGACTACAAACAGAACTTGTGAAGATGCAGTACTGGATCAGACACACAGGCTATCGCTTAGTAATTTTGTTTGAAGGACGCGACGCGGCCGGAAAGGGTGGTACCATCAAGCGGATTGCCGAACCGCTCAACCCTCGCGGTTGTAGAGTTGTGGCTCTAGGAACGCCCTCCGATCGCGAAAAAACTCAGTGGTATTTTCAGCGCTACGTCGAACACTTGCCTGGAGCAGGCGAGATTGTGTTGTTCGATCGAAGCTGGTATAACCGAGCAGGTGTTGAACACGTCATGGGCTTTTGCACCGAAGCTCAATACTCCGAGTTTATGCACTCTTGTCCAGAGTTTGAGCGAATGCTCGTACGATCGGGCGTGATGCTGTTGAAGTATTGGTTTTCGGTCAGCGATGAAGAACAAGAGCGGCGATTTCAGTCGCGCACGATCGATCCCGCTCGCCGTTGGAAACTCAGCCCAATGGATTTAGAATCGCGCGATCGTTGGGTGGAATATTCCAAGGCAAAAGACAATATGTTTGCCCACACCAACATTCCAGAAGCGTCCTGGTTCACTGTCGAAGCCAACGACAAAAAACGTGCCCGCCTCAACTGTTTGAGCCACATTCTCAGCAAGGTGCCCTACACTGATATGACCCCAGAAGCGATGGAGTTGCCACCTCGCCGCACTGCACCTGATGACTATGTTCGTCCGCCTCGGAATGAACAGTTTTTTGTGCCGCACACCTACTAAACTATCCCCAGGACAATCACTATGAGTCATGAATTACGCGTTAAAGCGATTGCTCAAGTTACCGATCGTGTTCCTCTGCCTTCCAAAGTCCCGACTCGTCTAGAAGCGATTTGGGCAACCGATGTGTTTACATTGAGCAAAATGCAGGCGTGTCTTCCCAAAGACGTGTTTAAATCGGTGCAAAACACGCTCAAAACGGGCGGGAAACTCGATGTTGCGATGGCGGGTAGTGTTGCCGCCGCTATGAAAGACTGGGCAATTTCTAAAGGCGCATTGTACTATGCTCACGTTTTCTATCCGCTCACCAATGCCACTGCCGAAAAGCACGACAGCTTTATCTCAGTCCAAAGCGATGGATCGGTGATTTCAGAATTTACCGGAAAAGTTTTGGTGCAGGGTGAACCCGATGGTTCCTCCTTTCCGAATGGTGGTCTGCGTATGACGAGTGCAGCTCGTGGATATACTGCGTGGGATGTAACCAGTCCGGCTTACGTGATGGAAACCGACAACGGCGTAACGTTGTGCATTCCCACCGTTTTTGTCTCCTGGACAGGCGAAGCACTAGACAAGAAAACGCCACTGTTGCGCTCCAATTCCGCTATGAGCAAGGCAGCAACTCGCGTTCTGAAGCTGCTGGGCTATACCGACATCGCAACCGTTAATTCAAGCTGTGGAGCCGAGCAGGAATACTTTCTGGTCGATTCTCACTTTGCCCACAATCGCCCTGATTTACTCTTGACGGGTCGCACGTTGTTTGGCAAATCGCCTGCCAAAGGTCAACAATTTGATGATCACTATTTTGGCGCGATTCCTGAGCGGGTGCAGGTCTTCATGCAAGACGTGGAAGAGAGACTGTATCGGCTAGGAATTCCGGCCAAAACGCGACACAATGAAGTGGCTCCAGGACAGTTTGAGATCGCGCCATTTTTTGAAGCAGCGAATGTTGCCAGCGATCACCAACAACTGCTGATGACCATTCTGAAAATCACAGCCAAGAAACACGGGTTTGTGTGCTTGCTGCACGAAAAACCCTTTGCAGGCGTGAACGGTTCCGGGAAACACGTCAACTGGTCGGTGGGCAATCCGACGCAAGGTAACTTGCTCGATCCGGGTGATACGCCGCACAAAAATCTCCAGTTTTTGCTGTTCTGCGGTGCGGTGATTCGGGGCGTTCATACCTATGGTTCATTATTGCGGGCAGTGGTTGCAACTGCGAGTAATGATCACCGATTAGGCGCAAATGAAGCACCGCCTGCCATCATCTCGGTCTATTTAGGATCGCAACTCGAAGAAGTGTTTGACCAAATTGCCAAGGGAGATGTCAAAGATTCGTCCCACGGCGGCATGATGGATCTTGGTGTAGCAACACTGCCTATTTTTGTTAAAGATCCGGGCGATCGTAACCGCACTTCTCCTTTCGCGTTCACCGGAAACCGCTTTGAGTTTCGCGCCGTTGGCTCCAATCAGTCAGTTGCAGGTCCACTCGTCGCGATGAACACGATTCTGACCGATTCGCTGACCTGGGTTGGCGACAAACTAGAAGCTGAACTAGCAACCGGAACAGAACTGAGTGCTGCGGTGTTTGCAGTCCTCAAAGAAGTGATGGAAAAGCACAGTGCGGTCGTGTTTGGGGGCGATGGCTACTCTGAAGAGTGGCACAAAATTGCGGAAGAGCGCGGTTTACCCAACTTCCGCACGACGGCTGATGCGCTGCCTGTACTCAAAGAAAAGTCGATCGAAGACTTGTTTGAGCGAGTGGGAGTCCTTACGCCTGTTGAGCTTGAAAGCCGCTTCGACGTTTACGCAGAGCAATATGTTCAAACGATCGAGGTCGAAGCAAAGCTGGTGATCAGCATGGCGAAAACCATCATTTACCCGGCTGCGGTTCGGTATCTGGCTGATCTTGCAGATACGATCGCCAAGCTGACCGGAATTGGCATTAGCCTAGAAAAAGACACGGCTGAAAAAGTCGCAACGCTGGTTCAATCAATGATGGAAAGCGTCAGCAAGTTGAGTGCAGCCTTGGGCAAGCATGACTTTTCGACCACAGAAGAACATTTGCAGTATGGTGCCCAAATCATCCGCCCTCTAATGGACAAGGTGCGTGAGTCTGCCGATGCCCTAGAAGGTGAAGTGGCTGACGACTTGTGGCCCTTGCCCACCTATCAGGAAATGCTGTTTGTTAAGTAGGGGCGTATACCCTTCTCTTTAGATCAATAGTATGGACGTGGGAAATCATAGACTTCTCACGTCCTCTTTTTTTTGCGAACACGATCGCGTTTCCCTCATCCCGATCGTCCTGTTTGTCATACCAATTTGATTTATGAATGCGGTAGATTCGCATGGCGAGGAGGGTCTTCTATTTATTACTTCACCTTCATGCGGTTCTCTAACCGCGCAAATCGTACAGTTAAGTTGAGCATCTTCCCATTAAGGCCGACAATAAGAGAAGCGATGTTTTGAATCTGTGATCTGAACCTCACGTCTTTCCGCTCACACTTTTTTCTCGGTCTGCTGGGTGGCGTAATATCTTAGTGCTTGTCTTGTCGCTGGTGATGACGATCGCAGACTTTCTGCCTAACGGAGTAAGATGAGCGGCTTACGACTAATCTAAACGAAGCGAAAGGACTCTGTTTACCGCTCCATCGCGTTGTTAGACCGTGCATCACACGACGCTTCAACTACGATCGCTTGTCGAACTGACGATCAATTAAACATGACATACGTGGATTTGCACTACACCTTCTCCTAAGCCAGGGTGAATTCGTTGCCAACATAGATCTCGCGACCACGAACTCACCTAGCTTGGAAGCACGGGGTAGTCTTATACAAAAGAGAAATAAAGCCTCAATCTTCCATTCAACCTATACAGGCTAATGCTGACCGCTCGATGGAAAATGAAGGACTCTGAGGCTTTCTTCTGTATGAAACTACCCTGCTATATCAGGCAAGAAGAACACAATCTTATTTTGTCTATACCTCACGCACATGCTTGGCAAAAACGAACCACGTAGTCTTTCCACCTGGCGCGACAGGAATTTTTACCTCTCGGTGTCCTGTAGTATCTACATTACCAAACGCATCCAACACGTACCTAGAACCTTTCCCCTGCTTAATAACATTGTCCGTCCCCTGCTTGTCCACAGGTTCTGTACTCTGTTTCAAATAGCTCTCCTCAGCAAATTCGATGGTGATTGTCTTTGCCACTACTGTATCCTCTCAAAAATATAGATAAATCAAGTTGTCCCACCTGCGAAAGTAAGAGCTTTATTCTTTATTCCCTTACTTTCTGCACTTCTTTTTAAAGAGAAAGTTTCCGCAGATCAGCCGAAATCAGGCAAATAGGCAGATGGTCTTCAGATATTATTCTGAATCCAAGTGGATCAGCGGAAACTTTCTAACACTAGGCGGAATTTTTACAATACGCTGACTAAGGATGTGAAAACGATGATTTATACCCATGTGTTGAATCGGGGAGAACGCTGTGTTCGCAGTCCTTTAGATGCCCGAAGAACGATTAGCTTTGCAAAAGCCGAAGGCAACGCTTCACAGTTCCCCAAAGGAGTAACCGCTCCTCCTCAAAAATTTAACATCCCAAAAAACAAAAAACTCCTGTAGAATACATCGCAGTGATGAAGTTGTGCCCCGAAGCCTGATCTCGCAAATCAGACTCCGAGGACTTCCATCCCTAGTTATCGTTAGTAACTCAGGAGGCGTTCATGATTGTACACCGTCAGCTTTGCTATGGGATCTTGAAAGGCTGGAATCAAGATCCTGCATATCTTTTTCATCCCTATAGAATGTCTGATCAATCAGGGTTCTTGTCCTCTTTGAATTAACCAAGAGGACAAAATAATATGGGAGTTAGGACTGTGATTCCTAGCTCGATTTCGTTCACCGTTGAGTTGCGTTGCTCAACCGAAAAACGGTATCGAGTCAGTGTGACTTTGGATTTGCAAGAGCGTTACATCTTCCTTTCGTCTGGCATTCTCGTGAATGTGAGGGACAGCATTGAAGAGTTTGTTTCACAACTGAGTGAGATTGCGTCTAATCAACTGGCATTGTTCAAATGGGATGGCACGAGTGATTTGATGACTGAATATCAAACCGTTCGAGTGTTGCCGGGATATCAAGTTGAACGTTCTTTAGTGAAGTTCAACATCGCGATCGGGAATGGTTCTCTAATTCAAGTGGAGGAATTGCACAACAAAACCACCATTCAACTCTAGGAAGTTGAGCGTTAGGAAGCCGTCAATTAAGTAGACAGACTTAAATTGCCCTCACCCTAAATCCCTCTCCCCAAGGAGAGGGACTTTGAATCTTGCTCCCTTCTCCCTGGCAGGGCTAGTTCATTGAACAAAAAGAGACTCGATCGCACTCAAGGTTTCTGGCGACAACTTCCGACCCGATGCCTTAACGTTATCTTCCACCTGAGAGGCTTTGGTTGCTCCAATAATCACACTACTCAACGCTTCATTTCGCAAACACCAAGCCAGCGCTAACTGACTCATTGTTAAGCCTTCTTGCTCTGCCAAAGGCACTAATTTTTGAACTCTCACGAGCAAATCTTGATCCAACTGTCCTTTATTCATGAACGTGTTTTGGTTCGGATCGCTGGCACGAGATCCTTCAGGAAGCGCTTCGCCAGGTTTATATTTGCCCGTGAGAATGCCTTGAGCCAGGGGCGAAAAGTTGATAATGCCAATGCCTTCACGATGACAAAGAGGCATAATTTCCGATTCAATGTCTCGTTTGAGCATGTTGTATTGAGGTTGATTGGACGCGATCGCAGCCAGCCCCGCCAATCGTGTCAGATCTGCCGCGTGAGCAAGTTGTCCCGCGCTCCACTCGGACACGCCGTAATAGAGAATTTTGCCCTGCTGCACGAGATGATCAAACGCCATCAACGTCTCAGATAATGGCACACTCGGATCGTAGCGATGCGCCTGATATAAATCGATGTATTCCACATTCAGGCGCTTTAGACTGGCATTGCACTGTTCGATAATGTGCTTGCGCGAAAGTCCGCGATCGTTGGCTCCCTCCCCCATCGGAAAGTAAACCTTCGTCGCTAAAACATACGACTCACGCGGATATTGTCCTAACACACTGCCAACAACTTTTTCGGCGGCTCCTCGCGCATAAACGTTAGCAGTGTCGAAGAAATTAACGCCTAAATCATGGGCTTTCTCAATGCATTCACGAGCGATCGCTGCATCTTTTGCCGCGCCATAAGTGAGCCACGACCCTAAACAAACTTCCGAAACGCGAATGCCCTGTTTTCCCAGGTGCCGATATTCCATTTGATTTCTCCCAGTGATGCCAGTTTGGATTTGGGCATTGCTGAATGAGATGAAATGGCTGTAGGGGTAGCGCCCCCGTGCCTACCCCTGACGGAGGGCAACCACGGGAGGATTGCCCCTACAAATCATCCTGCTATTCAGCAATGCCTAGACTTGCATCCTATGTAATTGACTGAGAGAATAACCCTCACCGAGGGCTGAGTTTCAGACTTTTTTCCGAAACGTCTCATCTTTGTCAGCATGGAAGCCATTAGACTGAATCCAAGAAGGCTACACAACATTGGCAACGCTGGATTCTAAACAAAAAGATTACTATGACTGACCTCGCAACCGCCTCGCTGACTCAACCAACCTTGACCTATGACGTTGAACAAGCCGTCTTACAACGCTATGGAGATGGTGCGCGGCGACCTCAAGCAGAACTCTGCTGCCCCACGGATGATTACGATAGCCGCTATTTAGACGCTTTGCCGCCAGAGATTATTGAAAAAGACTATGGCTGTGGCGACCCAACTCGCTATGTTGGCTTGGGTGAAACCGTCGTCGATCTGGGATCGGGTGCCGGAAAAAACTGCTATATTCTCGCTCAAAAAGTGGGCGAAGCAGGGCGAATTATTGGCGTTGACTTCAATGATGAGATGCTCAATCTGTCGCGCAAGTATCTAGACGAAATGGGCGATAAATTTGGCTACCGCAACGTCGAGTTTGTCAAAGCTAAGATCCAAGATCTGGCTTTAAATCTCGATCGAGTTCAGGCTTGGTTAAATCAGCACCCGATCGCGGCGATCGCGCAACTCGCCAATTTTGAAACCGAGTGCGATCGCTTACGCCAAGAACAGCCCCTAATCGCGTCTGATAGCGTCGATGTCGTCATTTCTAACTGCGTATTAAATCTGGTGCGTCCTCAAGACAAAGCGCAACTCTTTGAGGAAATCTTTCGCGTCTTGAAACGAGGCGGACGGGCGGTGATCTCCGATATTGTTTGCGACGAAGACCCAACCCCCACAATTCTCAACGACCCCGAACTCTGGAGCGGCTGCATTGCAGGTGCCTTTAGAGAAGATGAATTTCTCGAAATGTTTGAGCGGGCTGGATTTCACGGCATTGAGATTTTGAGCCGACAGTCAGAACCTTGGCAGGTAATTGATGGGGTTGAGTTTCGATCGCTCACCGTCCGCGCTTTCAAAGGCAAACAGGGTGACTGCTGGGAGCGCAACCAAGCTGTGATCTATAAAGGCCCGTGGCGGGCTGTGCAAGACGACGACGGGCACACGCTCTATCGCGGAGAACGGATGGCTGTATGTGACAAAACCTTCCACCTCTACACCGATCCGAGTAGCCCTTATCACAGTGACTTAATTCCGGTGTTGCCTCACAGCGAGATTCCTTTAGAGTCTGCACAAGCATTCAACTGTTCACGAGATGCCGCCCGTGATCCTCGTGAGACAAAGGGTTTAGACTATCGAGCCACGATTAAAAGCGATGCTGATTCTGCTTGCAGCACTGATAGCTGTTGTTAGACAATATTCCACAATTGCTATCTGGCGTTGCTCTCAACTGTCAATCCTATTTCCTGTCCATAGGATAGTTCAAGCGTGTGACCATCCGGATCTCGTAGGAAAGCCCAATATCCGATCGGATAGCCAGACTCTTTGGGTGACTGAAGCAGAACACCTTCCTGTTCTGCTCTTTCACACAAAGCATCCATCGCTTCGCGATTTGGACACCCCACTCCAAGATGTGCAAGCGGAGATAAAACGGGATGCACCGAGTCAGACTGAATCAGCACAATCACGAAAGGACGAGTCTGGTCAGAAAGCCATACCACTGCAACCCCTGTTTCTGCATCAATGCGACGATGAACAACTTTCATTGCAGCATAGGTCGCGTAGAATTGAACACTTTGCTCAATATCTGAGACAGGCAGCGCGATGTGCGTCAATCCAATATCCATCTTCATTTCCATCGTCAAGACTCCTATTACCCTACTTGTTCACTTTCACAAACTGGATATGGTGTTTTTGAGCGATCGCGTTCACAGCTTCTAGTGTAAGCGATTGTTCTTGCGCGGCTTGAGCCAGTTCATTAATATACGTTTCTGCTGCTGCATTGGAAACCCATACCAGAAATTTTGCCTGCGGCGATCGTACCTGAAAGGTATGAGCAACTCCCGCAGGCAGGTTCACAAAATAGCCCGGCGTTGCCTCTATAGTCTCTGTCTCAACCTGAAAGGCCACTTCCCCTTCCAGGAAGTAGAATGATTCATCCCAGGGATGGCTATGGAGTGGCGGCACTCCACTACTGGCTGTTGCCAGAAACTCATAGATTCTTCCCTCCTGACGGTTGTTGTTAAATTTGCACGTAATCGTGTTTCCTAAAAAGGAAAAAGTCTTGCCCTGATTGGGTTTGATAATCGTTGCAGGAATACTCATTGGATTCTCCTTTTTCCTACTTAAGTTGGACGGTTTTTCTACCTGGATTGGACGGTTTTTCTTCAGATTTGAGCAATGTCAGCATTATTGTTAACCTCGTGAACAATAATGCTCACTTTATGGTTCCAGTTAAATAAACCAACATTGATGAACTGCGCTACGAACGTACTTCAACATAAACTAGCGGCAAGTTTGGGCTACTACCCACACCCGTGCAGGAGTATCTAGGAATTGCTCGAATACTGTTCCATTGAGCAGAGCTGTTGCCATGAGTTCCTAGTTGCAGCGTTAAATTACCACTGCACCCCTGGGCCCCGTCCAAGCTACGCTCTTCAAAGTAGCCATTTAGCTGCCGCGATCGTCCTCCTTCACATCCCGAACCTGAAGGGCTTTTGACCCAAAGTGTGCCTTGATAGTTGACTCCACTATATCGAGTGGTATAGCGAACAATTTTTCCAGCACAAGCTGCTTCTGCCGCGCTCGGAAAAATCGTATCGCCACTCATACTGCGGTAGACGTGATTGGATTGGGCAAGTATGGCCGTTTCACTCAAGACCAGCATGGCTGCGGTTAGCAAAAAATTCCACTTCATTGTATTTCTCCATAGTTCCAGTAGGCGAATTGATCTAGCCAGGGCAAACCTTTAGCTTTCAGCCGGAAACCATTTGCAAACTAATTTGCCATCAACTGTGAACCACTGTGCGATTAATCCCCGTGATTTAGGTGATTGAGTTGCAAACTCTGAACGATCAGCTTTTAAGGCAGTGTTGTCGATCGTTAAGCTGTTCATGATTTGGCTCCCTGGGTTTCAAGATTGAGTTGTTGTAGTGAACTTGGTTTATTTCACGGCTCATCTCTTGAAGTTATGCAGATGTAATACCCATTTGATTTGTTAACGCGACAGATCCACAGGAGGGCACGGCAGTGCCATGCCCATACAAAAGCGTAAGGGCATGGCATGCCGTGCCCCGTCAGATTGAACGATCAGTCACATTAAAGCTTGCCGAGAAAATTACTGCGGCGTTGAAGAGTTATAAACGCTAGATGGGTCGTGCGATCGTGTGTCGGAGTGGGGTCTTGTTGTTAATCCAGATTGCTTTCAATAGCAGTAGCTGTCAGTCCATTCACCACGGTTTAGTAGAAGCTACCAGATTTACGATGATGCACCGCAGTCACCCCTTTTTGTTCTAAAACTTTGCCGTTTTCAACGATCGCATAGAGTAACCAATGATCACCGCATTCCATTCGGTTTTGCACGGTGCATTCCAAATAAGCCAGCCCGTCAAGCAACACAGGGCATCCGTTTGCCGCTACCTCGATTTCGATTTCAGCAAATCGATCTTCTCCAGGAGCCGCAGGTTTAACAAAGTGTCGTCTGAGGTTGCGCCCTTCTTTGAGAATGTTGAGGACAAACTGATCGCCCACATGATCAAGAACGCCATCAGCGCGGTCTTTTGCGATCGCCACCGTCACCCCCGGCGGACTGAACGTTGCCTGCGAAACCCAAGAAGTTAACATTCCCTCGGCAGTATCACCCTGTTTGGCAGTGACTACACAGAGAGAGCCAACGACTCTGCCCAATGCCTGCTCAGTCCGATCGCTTTGCCCTGCCGGAGCAACTTGATGCGGAACCCGAACCTTTTTCGCCTTTTTCAAAGCTTGAGCAAATTCGGCACCTGCGGCTTCACACTGTTGCAGCACTTCGTCAGTCGGCGTGAATTTAATGCGAATCGAGTCAAAACCAAACCCATAGCCTGCATCTTGCAGTTTGCTTTCGAGGAGGTCGATCGCTTCCCCACTCCAGCCATAAGAACCGAACACACCCGCAAGTTTTGTCTTAGAAGCCGTTGAGAGAATTAATCCTAGTGCGGTTTGAATTTGCGTGGGTGCGTGTCCGCCCAGGGTTGGCGAACCGATAATGAAACCATCACAGCGCTCGATCGCTGCTACGATTTCAGCCGAGTCAGCAAATTCACAGTTAATCGACTCGATCGCAACATCGGCTTGGGTCAGCCCTTGGGCGATCGCTTGTCCGGCAGTTGCGGTGTTGCCATAGGCAGAAGTGTAGAGAATCGCGACCGAGAGTTCTTGAGTTTTTTGCTGCTCACACCATTGCCGATAGTCAAGATTAAAGCGGCTGAGGCTATAGCGCACTAAAGGGCCATGACCCACGGCATACATTTTGGCAGGAAAGGCGGCTAATTTATCTAAAGCCGCTTCTATCTGCCGAGACTGCGACGCGTGAAGACAATCAAAATAATAGTGCCGATCGTCGTCTAGCTGCTTCCAGTTCTCGTCGAGAATGGGGTCATCACAAATGTGGGCACCAAACAGCTTATCGGTATAGAGAATGCGAGTGGCGGAGTCAAAAGTGCAGAGTCCGTCAACCCAGCGAGGAGTCGGAACAAAGGCAAATCGCAGCTCGTGCCCCTTGCCCAAATCTAAAACTTCTTCACCGCGGACAGCATTGATCCGCAAATCTTGGTCTGGAAAGGCAGCTTTGAGCGCATTAGCGGCGGGTTTTGAGCAGACGATCGTCATTTGCGGTGCCAGCTCGATCAATCGCTTGAGCGTCGTTAGACGATTGGGATTAACGTGCCCCAAAATCACATAATCCAGCTTTTGAAAATACTGATGATCGTGCAGTTCCTTGAGAAAAATATCTGTAAAAGAACTGCCAGGCGGGTCAATCAGTGCCGTTTTTTCGCCCTGAATTAAGTAAGAATTTGCGGTCGTTCCGCGTTGACGAGAGTATTCGATCTCAAATTTGAGCCGATCCCAGGTGCGCGATCGCAACACCCATGTCTCCGCACCAATTTCAGCAACTTGAACGTCTTTGGGTTTGATGTCAGCCATAAGTGTGGAGAGACTTGGGATCGTGGATTAAATGGTGTCTGTTATTTGCAGAGCTAAGGGGCACGGCAGTGCTATGCCCGTACAGCGGATCTGCAAGCTTTAGTAGTGGTTGCCGGCTTTGCGATGGTGAACGGCGGTCAGTGCTTCGGATTTGGCGACTCGCCCCGCGTCGATCGTGCTGTAGACGATCCAGTGATCGCTGCACTCCATGCGGCTGACGACTTCGCACTCGATATAAGCCAGAGAGTCTGCCAATATCGGAGAACCATTGGTTGCAGGATAGGTTTTCACGTCGGCAAAGCGATCGGCACCCGGCGCAAATCGCTTCAAAAAGTGCTTCATCAAAATCTGATAGTTGCCTTCTTCTAAAACGTTGAGAACGAAGCGATCGCCCAGGTGCATAAACGATTCGATGGCGCGATCTTTGGCAACAGCGATCGTGATGCCCAACGGCTCAAAGCTAGCCTGAGACACCCACGAAGCTAACATGGCGCTAGAGATATCGCCCTTTTTGGCGGTGATGATATAGAGTCCGCCACTCAGACGACCCAGCGCTTTATCAAGTTCACCATCGAGAGATTTCATTTGTTTGACGGTGCGATCGCGGGTGAGCCACTGCCCTAAGTCAGTCCCCGCTTCGTCGCAGAGTTGATAAGTCGCCTCGCTGGGAAGTTCTTTAATGTGAATCGGTGGAAAGGCTTCGGTTAAACCGATTTCTTGAAACTGGTTGCGAATGGGGTAGACCGACTCATCATCGCCGCCGCCTGCCTCAAACAAACCCACAGACTGTTTTGCGTTCGTCGCAGCAAAAATGGTACTCAGTCCCGCTTTTGCATTGGCAGCAAAGGTTCCCGATTGAGGCGGCATCCCGATCACTAGACCCGTCGCAATCTCGACTAACTCCCGCACTTCTTGAGGGTCGGCGACACGCAGATCCATCATTTCGACCAAAACGCCCGTCTTGGTGATGCCGTTGGCGATCGCTTGGGCCAGTTGATCACTGTAGCCATACTCGGCTACATAAAATATGCCGACCGTCGTGGCTGCTTTGGCTTGGGTCTGACTCCATTCTTGGTAGCGTCCGACGAGTTCTTGAAGATTGTGACGCAGTAGGGGTCCGTGACCCGTCGCGATTGTGGTGATTTCGGGCAATGCCGCCATGCGTTTGAGGGCAGACAGCACCGATCGGGCGTTGGGGCCCATCAAACAATCGTAGTAATAATGGTAGTCGTACTCGATCAACTCCAGGTCTTCGTCGTAGGTGTGATCGTCGCAGAAATGCATCCCAAACGCGTCGCACGTATAGAGCGTCTGAGTTTTATGGTCGAAGGTAAAAATCGTGTCCGGCCAGTGCAAATTCGGGGCAGAAATAAACTCTAGCTCGTGACCATTGCCTAAATCTAAGCGATCGCCATTCTTGACCACCTGACGCTTAAACGGCCGATGCACCAACTCTTCTAAAAACTGAATCGCCACCTTTGCGCCGACCACTGTAATTTCAGGGTTCAGTTGCAAAACGTCTTTGACTAAACCGCTATGATCCGGCTCTGTATGGCTAATAATTAAGTAGTCGATCGCGGCTGGATCAATGAGTCCTTGCAGAGCATCGAGATAAAGTTGACGAAACTTTTCGTGAGAGGTATCGACGAGTGCGATTTTCTCGCCCCGAATCAGAAAAGAGTTGTAGGTAGTCCCATTCTCTAAAGCAAACTCAATGTCAAAGCGATCGCGATCCCAATCGAGCGATCGTAGAGTTGTCGTGTCAGGTGCGATGTCAACCGTTTGAATGGTGAGCCGCCGTTGAGGACGACCTGATTGGCTAGCGCTTGCGCGATCAATGAGTGCTACCATAACTGCCTCCCTACAACTTTTTGTAAAATTATGTTTCTCTCTGATTCTAATCTTCCCTCAGAAAACCCGGTTTTGTAAAGTTCCGATAAGTAAAGATACCTATCAAGAAACTTTATACCTAGACCTTTCTCTATCAAAGCCATAGTGAAGCCTCGTGACTGAAGATTGGTTAGCGCTGATTGTGGGTAATTCTCGTCTGCACTGGGCTTGGTGGGCAGACAAAACGCTGCACCAAACTTGGGACACGCCTCATTTACAAGCAGAAAAAGTTGGGTTGTTAATTGAGAGTCAGTTCAATTTTAAGGACTATGAAATTCCTCGATCGGCTGTGATGCCCGTTTGGAAGACGTTACCAGACCTCTGGATCTCGTCTGTGGCTGTTGAACAAGCTCAACTTTGGGAGGTTTATCCACGCGTCAGAACGATCACACTCGCTCAGGTTCCGCTTAAAAATACCTATCCCACATTAGGAGTGGATCGCGCTTTAGCAGTTTGGGGCGCGATCGCAACCTACGGCGCTCCCATTTTAGTCATTGATGGGGGCACAGCCCTGACTTTTACGGGGGCAGATGAGTCGCGATCGTTCGTCGGTGGTGCCATTCTACCCGGCTTACAGCTACAGTTTCGGATGCTGGGACAAGCCACTTCTGCGCTGCCAGTGATTGAAACCGGGATGATGACACTGCCCGATCGTTGGGCGATGGATACGATCTCAGCCATGCAAAGCGGCATTCTCTACACGGTTTTATCAGGTGTTCGCAGCTTTGTAGAAGACTGGCAGCAACGGTTTCCCAATAGTGTTGTCGTTTTTACCGGAGGCGATGGAATGCTGCTGCACCGCTATTTTCAGCAGCAATCTCCAGAGTTTGCGAGTCAGATTAGCGTTGATCCAAATTTGCTGTTTTGGGGAATGTGTTCAATTAAAAATCTTTTAGGAGCGTGAATTAACGTGAGTTCGACAAGCTTTTTCGCTTCGTTCTCAGTGGCTTGTGCCCCCTAAATCCCCCATTTTGGGGGCACAAGCCAAAATCTCCGGTTCAAAGTCCCCCAATTTTGGGGGATTCAGGGGGCTTCCTGAATTCATCATCGGAGTGAACTACTTCTACCGAACTGACGTTAATTCACAGTTCTCAATCTAGGGTCGTTTGCCCCTTAAAGTAGTCTTGCAACTGCTGTCGGTGATCGTGAGCCAGCCGACCTTCGGGAATTGAATCTGGGTTAAACGCTTGCACGTCAGAGACTTCTAGGGTGTCTCGAATCTGCATCGTGCCTTGAACATCCGCTTCGACGACCACACAAATCGAGTGAATGCGCGGATCGCGATCGGGCGCTGAATAGATCCCCACGAGACGACGAATTTGAGTCACCTCTAGTCCAGTTTCTTCTGCCAGTTCGCGCCGCACGGCAGTGGCAATGTTTTCGCCCCAATCGACGATGCCGCCTGGTAAGCCCCATAGCCCGTTATCGCGGCGACGGATCAACACAATGCGACCATCTGGCAAGATGGGGATGATGCTAGTGCCTGTGATGGGATGGCGAAAAATGATGCCCAACACAGTTTGAGTAAAGTGCCACAACCGATCCATGAATTAACTAATGACAGCAAAGTAGAGAGGCGAAGTCGAACCGCAGCGAGGTTGGATCTTAGAAGAAATTCTTTCTAAGACTCAAAAATCAGAGCAATTCATCTTTAAGAATACTCAGAGTTTGATCCCAATCAGGCCAAATCGCTCAAAATTTGTGTTGCATGAGCATCTGGCTTAACTTTTTTATAGATAGTCTCGATCGTGCCATCCGCGCTAATCACGAACGTATTGCGACTGATTCCTAAATATTCTTTGCCCATAAATTTCTTTAAGCCATAGCTGTCGTAGGTTTCGGCAACTTTTCCGCCCTCGTCACACAGCAGAGAAAAAGGGAGATCATATTTCGTCACAAACTTTGCATGGGATTTTGCATCATCGGTGCTGATGCCCAACACAACTACATCTTGTGCTTGATAATCCGCGTAAGCGTCTCGAAAGCCACACGCTTCTTTGGTGCATCCCGGTGTGTTGTCACGCGGGTAGAAGAAAAGCACCACGCGCTTACCTTTTAAGTCAGATAGTCGAACCAGACTGTCGTTGGTATCAGACAAACTAAAATCAGGGGCAATATCGCCAATTTGCAGAGCCATAGAAATCCCTTAATTTAACGTGAATTCGATGAAGCTTTTTGCTACGGTTGAAAATCCGGGCTGCCCCCTAAATCCCCCAAAATTGGGGGACTTTGAACCTAAATTCTGGGGGATTTAGGGGGCTGAAGCGCTGAAGAACGCAGCGAAAGAACTCATCGAACTGACGTTAATTTACTCTTCCTTGACTCGTTTCTGCGCGTCTTCTAGCGCTTTTTGCACTTGCTCAAATCCGGTGCCGCCATAGCTATTTCTGGCAGACACCACTTGTTCGGGTGCGATCGCGTCATACACATCGGCTTCAAAGGCAGGATGCAGATCTTTCCACTCGTCTAGGGTCAAGTCTTTAAGCAGTTTGTTTGCCGCCAAAGAGGTTTTGACGACCTTTCCTACCAGACCATAAGCTTCGCGAAACGGAACGCCCTTTTTAGCTAGATAATCTGCTACATCTGTGGCGTTAGAAAAGTCTTCGTTCACCGCTTCAGTCAATCGCGCCGTCTGAAACTCTAGCCCTTCACTTAGCAGAATCGTCATCGCTTCTAGACAAACTTTGACGGTTTTGACTCCATCAAATAGCGCCTCTTTGTCTTCTTGCAAATCTTTGTTGTAGGCCAGAGGCAGCCCTTTCATTAAGACTAGCATTGCCTGAAGGTGTCCAAAAACTCTGCCAGTTTTGCCGCGCACCAGTTCGGGCACATCAGGATTCTTCTTTTGCGGCATAATGCTCGAACCCGTTGCACAGCTATCTTTAAGGCTGACAAAGCTAAACTCTTGCGATGCCCAAAGAATCACCTCTTCAGACAAGCGGCTGAGATGCACCATGATCAGACTCGCTGCACAGAGAAACTCGATCGCAAAGTCTCGATCGCTCACGCCATCCAAACTATTGGCATAGACTCCACCAAAATTTAGCCGTTCGGCAGCAAAGTGGCGATCGATCGGAAAGGTCGTTCCTGCAAGTGCGCCAGAGCCTAAAGGAGAAATATTTACGCGTTGACAAATTTCACCTAAGCGCTGCCAGTCTCGCTGTGTCATCTCAAAATAAGCCAGAAGATGGTGCGCCAAGCTAATCGGCTGCGCTCGCTGCAAGTGGGTATAGCCAGGAATCAGCGTTCTCACGTGCTGACTTGCCAGACTCAGCAAAACTTCTTGAAATTGACGAATCTGCTGACGAATCTGCTGGATCTGATCTCGCAAATAGAGGCGAGTATCGGTGCCTACTTGGTCATTGCGCGATCGCGCCGTGTGCAGTTTTTTGCCCACATCGCCGACTAGCTCAGTCAATCGTCGCTCGACTGCAAAATGCACATCTTCTGCATCGGTGCCCGGCGTGAAGTTGCCCTGACGATATTCTTGACGAATTTGCTCAAGTCCGCGCACCAGTTCCGCGCCTTCGTCAGCCGAAATAATGCCCGTTTTAGCCAGCATTTCGGCGTGCGCCTGAGAGCCAGTCAGGTCATATTCGATCAGTTGAATATCAAAGTGGATGCTGGCGTTAAAGTCGGCGATCGCAGGGTGCAACGTCGATTCAAATCGCTGGCTCCAAGTTTGGGTCGAGGGCTGATTGGCTTGAGTCAAAAGAAATCCTCTCTAGGCTGCGACGATAGACACTCGACTATACCAGAGGAGCCGAAACGGATTCTAGCGGGTTAGTGGGTTTGTGTCAGCGATCGATGAGGAACGAGCCATCAGCCATAAGTGGTCAACGCTCTCGCCATGTAGCCTAAAATCAGCCCGACTAGAAATGCCCAAACTTGACCCGTTTTAACAAAATGACTCCAAGCTCTGCCGACATCGCCTCCGATGTCGGTTTCTTTAAATTGCTGGCCAAGAACGACCCAATCGTGCGGTAACTGCCAGTGCATTTGCAGCAGGTCGCTCCAGTGAGTCATGCCCAGCAGCCAGGTGGTCATCTCGTGCATTATGTGAATCATTTCTGTCGTCTCCTCAAACCGGATGGTGATTGCTGCGGTATTTCACGTCCAAGAGCTTTCTTGTACCACAGAATTGAGCAGACGACATGTTTAGCGAACGCTAATGTTAGAAGCAGCAGCGATCGCTAATGTTAGAAGCGGCAGCCGACGCTAATTTAGAAGCGGCATCACAGAGTTGGCAATGATGGCAGCTTGGGTACGATCGCGCAAGTTCAGTCGTCCTAAAATGCTGGCGACGTGATTTTTGACCGTTCCTTCAGAGATTTCGAGCGATCGAGAAATTTCTCGGTTGCTGGAACCCGCGGCAATCAGTCTTAAAACTTGCCGTTCTCTGGTCGTGAGTTTGGTAAACCCAGGTGGCATGGGATGCGATCGCCGAGATGAACTGAATGCCACTACGTTTGAGGTGCTGTTGTTGATATCAGGAATTGGCAGTGACGCAGATTCGCCAAACATGCCGCCTAATATTTTGGGCAAAATTCCGGGGCTAAGTTGGGTATAGCCTTTGTGAACAGAGCGCACCGCGTTAACTAATTCATCGGGGCACAAATCTTTAAGAAGATAGCCCTTTGCGCCGACTTTGAAGGCAGTAGTCACCGACTCTTGATCGTCTAAATCGGTCAAAATTAAAACTTGACTCTCAGGAAATCGCTGACAAATTGTCTCAGTGGCGGCAATTCCGTCAGGTTTGGCACAGCATGGATCAATCAAAACAATGTCTGGGTGTAGCTTTTCCACCTGGTGAATAGCGCTTTGTCCTGTATCTGCGTCTCCTACCACTTGCAAATCTTGCTCCTGATTAATCAAAGCCTTTAAGCCTTCACGAATCAGATTTTGGTCGTCAACGAGTAATACACGAATCATGGCAGATAGCTCCGATCGGGTTTAGCCACGGGTAGTCTTAAACGGGAAGCCGCTCAAGCCTTGTGTCAAGGAACAACCCTTCCCAACGACGACATTTCATCAGTTTTGTTCCCGGTCTGATTAGTTTTGTTCCCAGATAGTTAGCGATCGATAAGTTTTTTTAGAGCCGAGAAGGTCTCGAAGGTTATATAGTTTCGCACTCTGACTTGAAATAAAAATTCTCCTGCCGTTTAATTGCACTGCGCCAGAGTAGGGTTGCCCCAAGCTTGAAGAATCACCTCTTCTAGACGAGATTTTTCAAAACGAGCGATACTGAACAAATCTTCTGACTGGTTTGCAAACTTTTCGGTGGGTGTTCCAAATGCAATTGCTGCTAAATAGTTGGCTTTTGCAACGACTTTCTTGGCTCTCAAATCATACTTACCATAGGGATAAGTAAAGTAATTAACAGGGCGATCTAATTTAGACTCCAGGATTTTCTTGGATTCCACAACTTCTTGATAAAGCTTTTGATCTGATATTTTGGTTAGCGCAGGATGAGTTTTGCTGTGGGAAGAAATGGTAATCAGTGAATCATTTGCCATTGTTTTGAGTTGTTGCCAACTCAGATGAGTCCGACCTGCATTCACGCCTACCCAGCTTGTGTGAATAGAAAAAACAGCCGGATAACCATATTCTTTCAATAGTGGATAGGCGTATTGATAATGCCCACCGTAGCCATCATCGAAAGTCAATAAGATTGGTTTTTCGGGTAATGGGCTTCCGGTTCGTAAGTGAGCAATCAACTGATTGAGACTAATCGGAGTCACCTGACTCGATTTAATCAGTTCAAAGTGCTTCCTTAATTCTTGGGGTGTTAAATCATAAATTATCTTCTTTTCCTGCAAAATATCGTGATACATCATCACAGGAACTCTAGCTTTTAAGGAAGCTGGGTGTAGGGTTGGTAAAGGTGCAGTGGGTAGAGATAAAACTTTGTCACTGGCCGTTGTTCTAAATAATATCTTTGAACTATTCAACCTTTGATTGCTGACAAGTTTCAGTTCGCGACTTATATTTTTATGCTGACTACAGACTCCTTGATTAGTGGGCTGCTGTGTCATCAGTTTGAAACTAGAAGCGGACTGAGCAACGCCTGACAAAGTTATCATCCATAGAGCAGTAACCAAAAGCAGCGTGAAAAAGCGTTTCATCGTTTTGTATCTTATGTCTATTGATCAGAGATACAAGGCAAATGGGATGTTTACCGCAAAATCTCGATCGCTTCTAGCCAAAGTATCTAAAAATATCAGCCCAAAATTCGCCTTCAACTTCACTCAATAGGTGCGATCGAAGCTGGAATTTCTAAACCTTTTAATCGGATGATTTGGGAATTCTATTTTCTGGTGATTCTTTTTGCTGTATTCTGACTGAGTTATGGTTTAATTACCAATTTAGACGGGTTATCACTTTATGACGCGAAACTCTAATGACTTATCTGCGACCGAAAAAGTTAAGGTTGCTTTAGATTGCTTACATCGTGAATTATCGGGTGATGCGAACGCGAGTAAGACGGTCGCTCAGAAATATGACCTTTCAACTCGCAGTGTGACGACTCTGAAGAATCAAGCCTTAGAAATCCTGCAAAAGGGCTTTAATCCATCTACACCCGTTTCTTCAGCGATCGCAGCCTCGATCAATGATAAGGCTCTAGATCAGGCTTTGAACTTGCTTCTCAACACTTCGACGACGAGAGACGTTCACACAGAGGAGCCAGAATCAGAACGAGAAGATGCGGACGGAATCACGATCGACGAGGTATTTGCGGCAATTGTGGATTACAACAAATCAAAGAAAGAGCCGCCGCTTTACATTTCACAGGGCATTCTCCAGAAGATTAGCGGTCAATCTGTGGCAGAAGTAAAGTTGTGGTTTGCGAAGCATGAGCAGGAAGTCAATCAGCACAACGAAAAATATGAACTCACTCCCATTACCAACCGAAGGCTTAAGCGCGGTTTTGATTACAAGGCGGAGCTGGGTTTAGAAGAAGAGGAATAATCATCTTTCTCTTTTTTTCATCGGCTCTGAAGTCATGAGCAAGCGTACTTGGTTCGGTGTACTTAGTTGCTAAGATCAGTGTCAAGGTTGATGTTTCTTCGGTCTTTAGACTAGTTTCAGAACCGAACCAGAACATCTATTTGTGATTTAGTGGGTTTGAAATCTGAGTAGAATAATAACGGGAATGCGATCGCCTGCTCTTGTAGCATAGATCAGCGATCGTTGTATGGAGTCATCAGCGATCGCACCTCATTTGATAAAACCATCTCAATTGAGCCGTCTACTCTACTCATAAAGAGGTTCCAAATGCCCCAAATTTTGATGCTGGGTTCCACTGGTCAAGATGTCATTTTGCTTCAAACTACACTCAACGATCGTCCTCCAACCGCTCTACCTTTACTGCTCGTCGATGGTTCCTTCGGTTCCGTCACATTACAACGAGTCAAAGAATTTCAAAGCAACAACGGATTATTTGTTGATGGCCTTGTCGGCCCCATCACTTGGGGTAAGCTGCTGGGCGATGAGCCGATGCAGAGGGAAACGTTCTATCTCAAGGGACGGTATCTTTATGATTCAAGCGGGCAAAAGACCATCCTGCGAGGGATTAACCTAGCCCTGCTGGATGACTGGGATTTTCCTCAAGGCGATAAACTGGCGGAACTGGAAAAAACGGCAGCCAATGCCGTCAGAATCCAATGGTATAAGGATTATGGTCAACCCGATCGCCCTGCCTATTCGCTGCAAGACTTGGATAAGTTTCTCGCAAGCTGCAAAGCCAACCAAATCATTCCAATATTGGGTTTGTGGGATCTCACCTGTAACCCCGATGCCACGCTGCTAAACACCCAGTTGATTCCTTGGTGGACTTCTGAGCCTGTCTTGGCTGTGTTGAAGAAACATCAGCAGTATCTAATCGTTAATCTTGTCAACGAGTTGGGGTTCTATCGCTGGGCGGACAATTCTGCGGCAGCACTGGCGACATTCAAAACCGAGTACAAGAGCGCAATTACCAGCATCCGTCAGCACTTGCACGTCCCGCTTATGATTGATGCGCCTGATTGTGGAACCTCGATCGAGGTGTTCACCACGATCGGTCAAGAGCTAATCGATCACGACCCTGACCACAATCTTTTGTTCAGTGGTCACGCCTACTGGGCTGCTTATGATGGACTGCCTCATGTCGAAGCTATCATCAATGCAAATCTGCCGATCGTGTTCGGTGAAGTTGCCAACAAGCAAGACGAAGACAGCGATGGGCAAACCCAATACTGTTACTACGACCTAGATGGCAACAATGAAAACCATGCACCCCAGACCGATTTTACGTATCAAGCCTTGTTGCAGACGCTAAATGAGCAAGAAATTGGCTGGTTCGCTTGGGGTTGGTGGAAAGACGGTTGTTCAAGTCGGCAGATGTCCCAAGACGGAAATTTTTCTGGTCTTACACCCTACGGAAATGATCTGGTTAACAACCCTGACTACGGCTTGAAGGTGACTGCCCAGCGATCGACTGCTTTTGGGCTGTAGGAGCACTTTTATTGGCTGCCATCACAAAGCTGTCGATCGGATGGGTCTAGCCTAGCATTGTGCTGGAGATAATCATGTAACCAGTTGCAACCCCGATCGATTAGCTGCTCAAACTCTAGCGTTTCGGCACTCCAGATCTCAACTTGGGCATCATCACTGACAGAAACAAGAGTTTTGCCATCTGGACTAAAGCTAATATTCCAGAAAGGATAACCGTGTCCCTCGATCGTTTGGAGTTCTTGCCCTGATCTGACACCCCAGAGCCGAATTGAGCCATCCTCGCTGGCAGAGGCAAGAGTTTGACTGTCGGGGCTGAAGCTGAGTCCTGTCATCCCAGAAGAATGCCCTTTGAGCGTTTTCAACGCTTGACCGTCGAGCGTCCAGAGTTTAATTGTTTTGTCACGACTTGCGGAGGCAAGGGTTTTGCCGTCGGGGCTAAACCGAACACGGGTAATGTAGCTGTTATGCCCCTGGACTGTTTTGAGGAGTTGTCCCTGAAGGACGTTCCAGAGTTTGAGGGTGCCATCGTTATGACCAGAGGCAAGGAGTTTGCCATCTGGGCTGAAACTCACGCTCCAAACTTTACCCGCATTGCCTCTGAGCGTTCTCAGTTCTCGATCGTCGGTCTGCCAAAGCTTGACAGTGCCATCGTAACTAGCAGTGGCGATTAGCGCTCCGCGCAACTCCGCAGGAACCGTTTGACCATCGGGACTAAAACTCACCTCACTGACTTGATTGCTGTGACCATGGAATGTTTTCAGGAGTTGCCCCTTAAGGTTCCAAAGTTTGAGGGTTTTGTCATAACTGGCAGCGGCGATCGTCTTGCCATCTGGACTGAAGCTGAGACTGTTGATGCGATTCCACTCACCGCTCTTGGCGCTAATGGTTGCCAGCGCTTGACCCTCCCGACTCCAGAGCCGAATCGTCTGATCGTCTCCGGCAGTGGCAATGATTTTGCCATTGGGACTCACGCTCACACTGTATAGAGAATCAGTATGTCCGATTAAGGTTTGATGGTTTTGATTGTTCAGACTCCACAATCTCACAGTATCATCCCCTCCGGCAGTGGCGATTAGCGCTCCGCGCAACTCCGCAGGAACCGTTTGACCACCGGGGCTAAAACTGATGCCAAAAATTGCATTACGATGCCCTTTGAACGTTTTGAGCACTCGTCCCTCCAGACTCCATAACTTCGCAGTCGCGTCGGCACTGACTGAAGCGATCGTTTGACCATCGGGGCTAAAACGCACCCCAATGACGGCATTCTCATGTTTGCCGAGCGTTCTAATCGCTTTTCCCTCTAAGTTCCACAGTTTTACTTGGGTGTCTCCGCCTGCCGTAGCGATCGACTGACCATCTGGGCTAAAACTAACTCCAAAAATCGATTGTGGACTTGCCCGGAAGCTTTTGAGTTCTTGTCCATCCATGCGCCAAAGTTTGACTATTCCCCCTTGATCTGCTGCAACGATGGTGTGACCATCTGGGCTGCAACTGAGGCTCCAAACTGAGTGCTGATGCCCTGTCAGCGTTTTGAGTGTTCGTCCATCCATACTCCAAAGTTTGACAGTATGGTTTGCACCCGAAGCCGCAATCACCTGACCGTTTGGACTGAAACAAAGATCGCTCATAAAATTTTCTTCATCGGCTTGACCGGGCAAGGTCAGGAGTTCCCGACCGTCCACACTCCACAGTTTGAGGGTGTTGTCTGCACTGACGGCTGCAATTCTCTGACCATCCGGGCTAAAACGCACACTTCTAAATGCCTGATTCTGTCCCGACAGCCGTTGGAGTTCTCGTCCATCGACACTCCACAGCCTGACTGTATTGTCCTCACTGGCAGTGACCAGGGTCTTGCCATCTGGACTAAAACTCACACTTCTAACCTGACCATTGTGTCCTTCCAGTCGGTTATGTTCGTTAACTTGAAAGAGCGATCGCTGCAATGCCAACTGAACAGACGATCGGGTGGAAGCATCTGCCCAAGGAGCAGCTTTCAACCGAATGGCGGCTTTGAGGGCAGCTAGTAAGGCATCTAGTTCTTGATTGGCATTCAATGCAGCCGTTGAGGAGAGGCTGAGGGATTTGATTCTCTCTAGTTGCGCCTCCTGGATCATTCTTCCAGCCCATATTCCTGCTGCGATCGCCATCATCAGAGAAAGCGCGAGAATTATTCCCCCAATCCGAATCCGTCGTTTTGCCTTATGGTTTGACTGTGCCAGAGTTTGATTGGCTTCTGCCAAAACCAGGTTAGCTTCTGCCAAAATCCCGGAGGCTTCTGCTTCGGCATCAAACTGCTGTTGCAGAGCGCGTTGTTCCAATTCTCGACTTGCCTCTAGAAAGCGATAGTCCTGGTCACTAATGCTTTTATCTGCTGCCCACTGTTGTGCTCTCTGTAACGTCTGTCCGCGCAACAACCAGGATGTTTCTTGACTGTTTGATCTGATCCAACCGGACAAAGCAACAGCATAAAAATCAGGTCGGAGCGCTTTGAATTCTTGCTCGACCCATGCCTGTCCAAAAACAGCAGCATAAATGCGGTTATAAACCCGGAGTTTGCCCTGTTGCTTGACCGCTAATCCCGACAGTTGCAACTCCATTTGTTCAGGGCTGTCATCAAGGGTGATGGCTTCACCTTGCAAAATCTGCTGATATAAACCGAGTAACCGACCTCTCCGCTGTCCGCTGCCTCGAATGCGATCGCGGATTGTTCTCAGGTGAGGCGGAACATCTTGGGTTTCCCAATTCTCAATCACTCTAGTTTGTACAATCTGCCTAATCAAGGGGTCAGGTAGTATGGAGAAGAGAGCCGTAGGGGAATGGGTCGTCTCCTCTACCACCAAGCGACACACTTTCTGGGTCAAAAAGGGTTGTCCACCTGTCCAGGCTAGGATCGCCTGTAACACTGCTTCCGGGTTGTCTACCTTGCCGATCAAGCCTTGCGTTAAGGGGATTTGAGCTTCTGCAAAGGTAAACCCGGTTAAATCGATCGATCGACCAATATTAAAGGGTGTCCTTTGTTTATCTGTAATCAAGTCTGAGGGAGTGGCAACCCCTAACAAACAAAACGTGAGGCGATTGTAGATTGGACGATCGATCCGTTGTTCATAACAAGTCCGAATCAAGGCAAACAGATCATCAGTGGAAAAATCTAAACTTCTAACATTGTCAATTTCTTCTAAAAAAATACAAATTTTAGACTGAAGCAATTTGGTCAGTAGAATATCTTCTATAAACAGACTCAATTGTTGTAGTGCCGATAATTCTGCCTGTTGACTCCGCCAGGGTTTGAGGTCAAACTCATCGGCTAGATCAAAAACTCTGACCAACTCCACCACCAGCCCCTTATACCATTGGTCAGCAGTGACTTGTCGAGAACCCAATTTTGTGATGTCAACCGTAGCACAGGCAATGTTTTTTGTCTCTAGCGATCGCATCGTTTGTGCCCTCAAGCTAGACTTGCCCATCTGTCGAGAATTGAACACATAGCAGAATTCACCTGCCTCTAACCCTGCCAACAATACTTGGTCTGCCTGTCGCGTGACATAGCAAGGTGCATTGGGCGGGAGGCTACCGCCAACTTTATATTCGTAATCCTCGTGGTCTTCAGGGTGGATGACAGTCATGATGTTGCCTGCGTTAACGATCGTGTCACCTAGATCAGATTGTCGCTGAAATATTGACGATATAGCTCACAGCTCGGTGAAATCTGATTGCCATTGAGATGGACGAGTCCCATACTGTCTAACTGATAGACAGGCACTGAGTCTAAGCGCACAGAATCTGGGGCAGTCACCACTTGTTTCAAGGCGGATGCTAACTCTGGCTGCTGTTTTAAATGCCCTAAGTAACCCCGCAAATGGTCACTATAAATCCCGGCATGGGTTGGTGCATCTTGCAACAGTTGTGCCAGGGTGACTAATTGACGAGAAAGGTAGTAGAGGGCGAGTCGAATCAGATAGGGATGCCCACCGACCATCGCGGTTAATTGTCGGGTTTCTGCTGGAGTCCACAGCAGCCCATGTAATTGAGCTAATGTTTCAACTTGGGTTGAATTGAACGGCGACAACCGCAATGGGAAGCCAACATTAAAGGGAGATTGATGAATATTTAACGAGAGGTATGCTTCTGTTGAGTGAGCCACAACCAGCCGCAGCCGTTGCCAAGGTTGCTGAATCATCGCTTCCTCGTGCCATTCTCGCAGCAACGCCAGAAAATCTTCGGCAATATCGGGGTAATTAAACACCGTGTCGATCTCGTCTAATCCTAATACCAGGTTGGTTTCTATTTGTGCCAACAGATAGGACTGGAAGTAGCCTGTGCAGCTTACCTTGCTGCCAATCTCTTCATCCCAATAGTCATTGAGTCTCGGCTCCAGGTTAAGTTCTCGGCTCACATTGGCGCACAGCCATCGTAAAAACTTGTCCAGGTGTGTAAAAACTGTTTTCTCAGCGTTGCGTAGATTGATTCGCACAGTACGATCGCCCCGTTGAGCCGCATGAGCCAAAATTCTGTTGAGTAGCGATGTTTTTCCCATGCGTCTCGGCGCTCTAATTCGGATCAGGGCACCGGGCTTAACAATCTCCTTGTAGCAGTCTGATTCAATGGCAGGACGTTCTACATAAAACAGAGAGTTCAGCGCTACGGAGCCTTCTGGAAATTCTAGGGTCGTTGCGATCGGGGCGGTTGACGTTGCAGAGTCGGCGATCGGAATGGTTTGCTTTTGCCATTCTCGCTTCAGTGCTTGCCGGAAGCTCTTCTTCGTGACTTCTTCTCCAAGTGCTGCCGAAAGTTTCTTCCACAGCCGATAGCCGACATCTTTGTTGATGTAGCTAACACTCATCATCAATTGTTTGGCAATATCATCGTAACTTTTGCCTTCCCATGCACCTTGCAGTACCTCTATTTCAATGTCGCTGAGATGCTTCCCAGTATCTTTGAATACCAGTGCATTGACCAGATTTTGAGTTTGCTCCCAAGACAGTTCTGGTTCAGCGTTCATGGCTTAGAGCAACAAGAGGAATACCCTTGGTTATATCAAGGATTCATTGATGAGGCAATTGGGTAACTTCACCTGACTTTTCCAGACTTTTCGCTTCAAAAGCGATTTTTGCTCCTGACTTTTTCAATTTGCGAGCCAACTTTTTCTAATTTCTTAGTAGTCACTTCCAGAATTTTCCCAGTTATCAAATCGAATTCTGATCGGTAACCATAGTAGACATGAAGCGAGAAATGAAAGCCTAATTTAGGTCAATTATTACGTACCAATTATATGCTTTCATCTCGTATCACTTTCATTTCTTCAGTAAATTCAAAAAATAGAGGACTTATGTCTAGAATCATTGTCTCGATCGACGAAGCGATTTGCTATGACACCGAGGATGTTACAGGTGCAGATGAACTCTATGTTGTTGGCGCAATTAGAACCTTTAGTGGTCAAACTTCAGGCGGATTTGTTACCCGCCCCATCAGCATTAACACGAATGAAACACGCAAGTTTAACTTTGGAGGTGGAATTGTATTTGATAAGGAGGTGCCTGATAACAGTCCTTTGCAGATTGAGATGATTGTTTTTGATGAAGATGCTGTAAAAGATGTTAGCCGATATGACCAAGCAAGGACATTGGTGGATCAGGCTGTAACTGCCATGCCAAATCCGCTTTTCGCGGCAGCAAGCCTCCCTCTGGATGCTATTAGAACGTTTATGGTGTTGGATCAAGATGATGAACTTGGCACGAACCGAAATACGATGTTTGTTGGAAATGTGCCCCGTGGTTGGTCATTTCACCAATGGAATGCAAAAGAAACTGGCATTGGTTTTTCAACCTGGAACTATTGGATTCGTTACTGGATCGGACGTTTCTAAGCTGTATTAAATGCTCTGACGGTATTGCAAAACTTTGCAAGCGACCGCTGCTCTTGTAGGTTGGGTTTCTTGACATCAACCCAACCTCTTCTCAAATCGCAGAGTACAAGAGAACAACAATCAACGGCTGATTGAATGCTATACAACCCATAACGGAGGCGATGATGAAATCACTCATATCGTTAAAGGTTTTGTTAGGTCTGTTAGGCACAGTTGCAATTCCAGTAGTCGTGCTGGCAGGAATTACTCAAACTCACTTTCCTGTTGAAACGCATAGAAAAGGGTTAGCTAGAGGGTCTGAACTGTTGGAAGGTAGGACTCTTGAATCGAAGGATGGGAATCAGCGATCGCCACAAAATTCCTCTGCATCGAATGTTATCAATCACCCGATTGATAATAGTCAATCCGTTAGAACCTGCAACATGAAATTCTCATCTTGTCCAATCTCCTACTAACTCTGGTTGTCACTTTAGTAAACATTGTTCTGGTGTTGGTGCTGGGGTCGAGAGATACCTGTAAGAAGACAGCTACTATGTCGAATAGGAGAAAATCATGTACGATGAAATTAAAAGACATATCGAACAAAGGATCAGCGAAGGACAGCGCTTTAGCATAGAACGCAGTGCGATCGCAGATACAGACGGCGATCGCGATACATCGCTCATTTCTGCTCATGTGACTTCGGAACTCGATCGTCACATCAGCGAAATGTATGACGACACAGATGCAGCAGAAGCCGCCGCACAGCCTCGTGACGAGGTTCGTGAGTTTGGCGGACTGCGGACGCGACACCAGTTAGAAAAGCATTTCGTAGAGCGGCTAAGTGTAGACATCGCTAGTACGGTGAAGACGTTCGACTTTACTGTGCCGAGTGGCACTAGAGTTTTTGGACCGCCTTACGATCGGGAATGGTCTGAAGGAAACGGCTTTTCATTTGGAGGTCGTGTAGACGGCAAAGCAATCACTATTCCAAAGCGCAATGGCTTTTCCGCAGCAGGTATCGGCTTCTACTTGACCACAAACGAACCAGTACTTGCAGCAATCACGCCCCAAGGCACCTATGACTGGAACTGGAGCGCATTCGAGAACCTGCCTTTTGCTCGGAGCAGGGGCGGCATGGGCATCACGATTTACACCAACTCAGAGCCGCAGCCAACAATGTCACGCCAGCCCGTGCTTTGGAGCGCCAGCGGCATGACCACGTTTTCAGGTCAAAAGGGCAGTGGTCGAATTGCAGAGGCTGCGTCGCCGGCTTTTGGAC
The DNA here is from genome assembly GCF_001895925.1 of Phormidesmis priestleyi ULC007. Lineage (GTDB taxonomy): Bacteria > Cyanobacteriota > Cyanobacteriia > Leptolyngbyales > Leptolyngbyaceae > Phormidesmis_A > Phormidesmis_A priestleyi_A. Next base: position 197,801 of record NZ_MPPI01000005.1, read on the forward strand.
TGGGGACTGTGCCACTCGCACCCGCGCTTATAAATATGGTTCCGGGATCGCGATACCTTGTTTGGGTTTGGTGTTGGCAGACCTCGCAGCTTGAGGAAGATGACGCATTCATTGCCTTCTTGAGTTTCTCTATGCCCTTTGTAACTATTGATGCGAGTCCGCCGATTTTGCTCCACTAAGCAGCGTCTACAAAGAAGATCTTGAAAAAACACAGCAACAACTAAACAGGAGTTTCCTAATGAATAAGTCATTTAAAGCGATCGCAACGGCAGGCGTAACCCTGTCTTTAATGGGAGTATTCTTTCTATCGACCGCCAAGACAGCACAGGCTGCTTATCTATATTGGGGTTCAACAGCGGTCAAGACAGCTTCGACTAAGACTTGTTTCGACTTCGCTTATGACACAATGCGAAATCTGAATTTCCAGAACATTCGCCGATCGCAAAATGAGGTTGCGGGTTCCAGTGGCGGAAGTTATGCTGCAATCACCTGTTTTGCAACAACTCCTCGCGCTACAGCGATCGTCATGGTGGTCGGTGACAACGGGAACGAAACAGCCCGTGTGCGAGACGATCTACGCAACAAAATAGCTGGAATCATCCGATTTGACTAAACAAGAACATCGACCGTAGACCCCTTTCACTTGCTGTCAGAGCGTTATAAAACGGGAACCAACATCGCTCTAGCCGTTTCACAATCTGCTTTGATTTGAGTTTTTAACTCATCGAGTGAGGAAAATTTTTGTTCAGAGCGGATAAATTGCTCAAGCTCTACGGTGAGAGTCTGACCATAGAGATCGCCCTGCCAATCTAGCAGATGAACCTCGATCGTGCGCTGGGTTCCGTTGACGGTTGGGCGATTACCAATATTCATCACGCCCAAGACGGGTTCGTCACGGTTGAGCGCTTGACCAAACACGCGCACTCCATAGACCCCTTGCCGAGGCAAAAACTTTTCAGGTGGAACTCGTAAATTAGCAGTCGGGAAACCGATCGTTCTTCCTAGCTGCTGACCTTCAACGACTTCGCCCACCAAACTATAAGAGCGCCCCAGCATGCGGTTTGCGATAGTCAAATCTCCTTGCTCAAGCGAATCACGAATCGCTGACGTGCTAACCCGCTTGCCTTTAAAGGTGAGCAGAGGAACAATGGTCACCCCAATTCCGTAAGTTGCTGCGATTTCAGACAGATCAGTAGCAGTGCCCGATCGCTTGTGCCCAAATCGAAAATCTTGCCCAATGCTGACCTGTTTTGCTTGCAGGTGCCGCACCAAAACTTCTTCGACAAACTGCGGCGGGTCTAGGGCTGCGAGTTCTCGGTTAAACGGCAGCAAGACCAACTGCTCAACCCCGATCATTTGAAGCTGAAGTGCTTTTTCAGACTGAGGCGTTAGCAGCGCGTGGGGCTGCCCGCTAAAAAACTCTCTCGGATGCGGGCAGAAAGAAACGACAGTCGCACGAGTTTGAGAGTCGCTATTGAGAACAGGCAAAATTACCTGTCGGTGCCCTTGATGAATGCCATCAAAATTTCCTAGGGCGACGGCAGTAGGAGTGAGAGAATTAGTTAGAGAAGAGATAATCCACACGCTTTACATTTTGACATACATCACTCAAGAAATTTTGAGAATTCATTAAAGGAAGTTGAAATCATGATGAAGATTACTGTGATTCTTCACTATTCAGAGTTCTAGCCATCATAAAACAGAACTTTGTGCCATGAGAAAGCTCAATCCTTACCGATCATTCAGCCACGTCGAATTTTTACAGTTTTGCCGATCGCCCCAGTTCTTCTTTCAACATTTGGCGATAGACACTCGGTAACTCACTGGTGTTGGCATTATCTTCGATGCCATACCCCAAGCTTGTCCAGGTGCCCGAAAGTCGCTGTAAGACTGTGTTGATCTGTCCTTTCTTTAACAGTTGGTGCAGGTCAACGCCCCACGCTTGAGAATCACTGAGCCACTTATAGACCACTGCGTCTTGAGATTCAGGAGAAAAACTGTAGCCCTGCCAAAAAAACAGCGTCGGCGGTTCAGGGTGATAGTGCCGTGCTTGCTCTAGCCAGGTCGAGGTGATGAACTGATAGCGCCCAGCAGCCGTCGTGCAGTTGCCTGTGTTGGGCCCAGCGACGATCGTCACGCAGCGATCGGGGTGCTTGCTCAAATCGGTTGCATATTCTCCGCCATAAAGAACCGCGTAGGGATTGCGGACATTTGACTCACTGGCAGAAATCGTTCGCATCAGGGCCCGAATATAGGGATCGCCACCTTGCATGACGAGCGGTGTTTTAGCTCCAGTTGACTCGTCAGGAACCCAAAACGCCGGACGTTTGCCGAGCATGTGCATCATCAAAAAAATGATTCCGAGTAAAATCACACTGCGAACCAGCAGCTTTTCAACAAACTGATCTAAGGCATCAGGTTTTGACTCAGTGTTTGACATAAATTGCCGTTTGACATGAGGCACCAGAGAGCATTCTAACCGCAGAAATTCAGAAACGTTTTAGTTTTGAACGATGCTTTGAGCATTTCGATCCAAAATCACGAACTTTACTCACCCCGTCATGCGACTCAGGAGCGGCGCGGCGGCTAAAAGTGTCTTCGTGTAAGGGTGTTGAGGGTTGCTAAAAATCTCTTGCGTTAGCCCTAACTCAACAATTTTGCCCGCACTCATCACCGCAATACGATCGCAGAAAAATCTTGCCACCCAAAGATCATGCGTGATAAATAAATACGTCAAGTCAAATTCTCGTTTTAACTCCTGCATCAGTTGCAGCACTTGAGTTTGCACCGTCGCGTCTAACATGCTTACGGGTTCATCGCAAATCAGCAATTTTGGACGAGTGATCAGCGCCCGCGCGATCGCGACTCGCTGCTGTTGCCCACCAGACAACTTGGCTGGATAGCGATCGTAAAAATCCTCCACAGGGGTTAAGCCAACTCGTTCTAGCATCGCTTCAACGTCGAGCTTGGCTTTTTCAGTCGTGGTTAACCGATGAATTAAAAGCGGATCGGCAATGCTCTGCCCGATCGTCATTCTCGGATTTAAACACGCTAACGGATCTTGAAACACCATTTGAATCTGGCGGCGTTGTTGTCGAAGCGATCGGCGATCGAGGTTCGTCAACTCCTGATCTAAAAATCTGACGCTGCCAGAAGTTGGACGCAGCAGTTGCAGGATCGTGCGAGACAGCGTGCTTTTGCCACAGCCTGATTCGCCTACCAATCCCAACGTCTCACCGGGGTAGAGGTCTAAGTCAATGCCATCCACCGCTCGAATGGTTTGATCGGTTTGGTTTAACAGTCGCGAAATAAAGTTTTGCTCTAGCGTGTAGTGTTGCTTTAAGTCTTGCAATTGCAAAATCGGCGCGTTTTGTTTGAGAATCGCCCGATCGTCCGTGTCGTCTTTTTGAATCTGAAGGGCAGCGTTAAGCAGCGATTTTGTATAGTCGTGCTGCGGGTTTTGAAAAACCGATTGTGTAGTTCCCATTTCAACAATCTTTCCCGCATACATGACAGCGATGCGATCGCAATATTCTGACACCATCGCTAAATCGTGAGAAATCAAAATCAACGCCATCTGTCGCTGACTGCACAAGCGGGTCAGTTCTTGCAAAATTTGAGCCGAAACGGTGACATCTAAACTCGTTGTTGGCTCATCCGCTACGATCAGTTTGGGATCTAAAAGGAGGGCGAGAGCGATCGCGACTCGTTGCCGCATTCCGCCGCTAAACTCGTGGGGATATTGCCCCCAACGACTCGCCGGGATTTTAACAGCTTCTAGCGTAGCGATCGCACGCGCTTTTGCCTGTTTGGTCGAGAGATGCGGCTCGTGAGATTTGAGTGTTTCTAGACAGTGATCTCCGATCGTCATTAAGGGGTCAAGTCGCGTCATCGGGTCTTGAAAAATCAGCGCGACAGCTTCACCTCTAAACTTTTGTAACTGTGAGGGCGAAAGCCTAAAAACTGACTGCCCCTGAAACGTCACCTCGCCTTCAATTTTGGCAGCATCAGACAATAACCGCATCGCTGCCCGCCCTAGCGTTGACTTGCCACAGCCCGATTCTCCGACCAGTCCCAAACGTTCGCCCGGTTGCAGCGTGAATGACACATCATCCACTACCCAACTGGCATAAATTTTTGAGTAGGCAACTCGGAGATTCTCAACGCAAAAAAGAGGTTCGTTCATTTTAGGCGATTCTGCTTTTAACGTCAGTTCGATGAGTTTTTTCGCTTCGTCAAGAGCGGCTTCTGCCCCCTAAATCCCCGATTCTGGGGGCTTTCCAAATTCACTATCGAATCTAACCACTTCCGTCGAACTGACGTGCTTTTAGCTACTTTACCAGCGAATTCAAACGAATGGCAGATCTCGTGGCTTGTCGATCGCCTTCGCTTTCTGCGCTTTCACAATGTTTTCAAACCGTCGCATCAAATAAGCTACGCCAAAATCGCCATTCGGATTTTTCTCCAACGCTTCAGCCAAAACAAATACTTGACTTGCCAGGTCTTCACCCAGTTTTTCGACGGTCGCCTGCTTTTCTTGGGCAAAATGCTCTCGTTCGCGGGATAGCGACTGCCACTCACTGGTAAATAATTGCTCGATCGCCGTGTGCAAGCCCATTTTTTCTAAGGCATCCCACTCGCCACGATCGCACCAGATGCCGCCACAGCTAGGGCACCGCTCGACATAAAAAGGGGTTTTCATGCCGATTTTAGTTCTTGCCAAATAACTTCGGCACTCTGGGCAGAGAGACGCTTTGGCATCAAAGGGCGACTGCACAAACTCTACATCTAAAATTTCTGGCACTAGCTCTGCTGCCGTGGTTGGGTGCGATCGCTGACGTTGCCAAGTCTGATAGTCTTCCGACGGAATCCAGGTTCCTTTGCAATCGGGACAGGCTTTCACGTTTAGCTGCTCTGCTAAAACACCCTCTACCAGCGCAATCTTGCGATCTTTAGGACATTGCACAGCGTTGCTCTCAATGCGACGATCTCTATTTAATCAAGCTCTTGTCGCGTTTTAGCAACTGAGCGAGAATATTGATTATTCTTCTTGCAATAGTGCATTGCAATAGCGAATGAGTGTGCTGATCCGATCGCGCACCTGTCTTAACCTTTGCTGGCTTGTGGCAGATTGTTTTGCCGTTTGCAAGAACATCACATCCATTGCTAAGAGCCGCAGTTGTTTGTTGATCTCGACGTGAAATGAGTGCGATCGCTGCCCCGCAGTTAAATCTAGTGCTTCTAAATCTAAACTTCTCACTTGATCTTGAAAAAACTGCTGAACGATCAGAGCGTCCGCCTTCAAAGTCGGGTGATCAAGTTCTGGCTGGGAGATCAGAGCTTGCAGCCGTTCTAGAATCTGCCGAAAGTCTCGATAACGTTGACGATAGATCTCCGGCAACATCTTGGCACTGTGAAGAATTTGTTTAAACTGGGGCGCTAGGATTCGAACCTAGGAGTGCCGGGACCAAAACCCGGTGCCTTACCACTTGGCGACGCCCCATCGCGTTACCGAATAGTATTCTAGCAGTTTATCGCCCAAATCTGTCAAGCAAAATTATTAGCTGGCGATCGCAAAGACTATTTCAATTCAGAACCCATCGTTGTATCAATCGGTACTGTCTAGCGATCGGGGCTTGATTATGATGGTAAAAAAGCGTAAATTTCAGGCTACAGGCATCGAAACCAAAGGCAAGGAGAGCGGGGAGTGAACGCAGCAGAACAAGCAACAACCCTTGAAACTGCTAGCAAAATTGCAACAGTGGTCAATCTCTTTAAAGCTGAGTTTCCCGATGCGCGGGCAGACTTAAAACCCTGGGCAAATGATCTAGACACGCGAGAACTGGTTGATCCTGACTCGATCGACATTGGGTTTCACTTTCCGGGTCGCAGTCGCCTGTTTCAAAGCCGCAGCGTTTTGGTGCAGATCCGGTTTCATCAAGACTTAGAAGTTGAGACTCGTCGAGCGATCGGAGTCGAAGCCGCAGGATTTGATCATCAGGGTAAGCAGTGGCGGTTTTCAACGGTGCAAAACTGGGGCTTTGAAGGCACTAGCAGCCCAACCCCAGAGATTTGCGAGAGCCTAAAAGGGTTTTGCCGCAAAATTTTAGACGTGTTTAACTAAGGGTCATCGCTATTTACTAAGAGGCAGGGACTCTTTGAGAAATTGAGCGATCGCCGCCGCAGATATCGGGCGACTAATCAAATAACCCCTAAATCTGATGATACCCATTTGCCTGAAACGCAGTCTAGCAGAGGCAACAGCGCCGTTATTCGCTCTCCAGCCGTTTTTGCCATTCAGCATCGATTTGAGCCGATCGATCGCTCTCTTGATCAATTAAATCTCGTTCAGTTGTGTAGATCAGATCATCGTCATGAATCACCGTTTCAGCCGCAAACTGTTGAGCATAAGAGAGTTTTTGCGCGATCGTCGGATCGGCTTGCTCTAACAGCCGTGCCCGTTGCTGACGTTCTCCATTGCGATCGCTGATTTTGCGATTGCGAAGCCCAATCCAAAAATTGCGGATGAGCGGAACCGATAGATAAGCAGCGCTGTAGCCCAGAGAGAGAACCGCGATCGCTCTCACAAAGGTATCAGCCGCACCAACCAGCGCGATTCCACCTGAGAGCCAGACATTGAGCACGATCGCCAACGCCAATAGCAAAGCACCCAGCGAAGCGGCAGCGATCTTCTGCCCACGGCTGGCGCGGCTAAACACATAGCGATATTCTTGCAGATAATCGGCAACAGACTTGCGGCGCGGCTCAACCACCGTCGTTTGCAAGTCAGGAAAGTGATAGACGATCTGCCCCTCTGGGCTAACTTCTGGTCGCCCGTTAAACCGCGCTAACACAGGCAGCATATACTGCTCATACTCCTGGTCGTAGCCAGTGCCCACGTCATCTAAAAAGGGGGCGACTTGTTCAGCAATGACTGCACCTCGATTGTTGCGAATCACCGTCGCGATCGCTTGCCAGCGCCGTTCTTCTAAGTCTGCGTTGGGGTTGCCATCCCCAAATAAGAAGGAAAAAACGGCTTCTAGAAAGTTGATGTCGCCGGTGGTGCCTTGATTGCGACGGCGAGGAGACGGACGATCGTAGCGATCGTAATAATTGGGATAGAAAATCCAAAAAAGGTCAGGAAACCCCATGTTTGGCATCCCGATTCCGCCACCGTTATCATTGTTATCGTCTCGACTGGAGTTAACTGCGAGAACGAGGATAATGATCGCCACGATCGCCAGCGCAATCAGCACCATCAACACAATTCCAAAGGAAATACGAATCAGGTAAAACACCGATTGCCAGATGCGATCAAGCCATTCTTTCACCTGAAGCTGAAAAAACTTATTGCGAAGAACGGTCTGAAAATCTTGAGAAAACAAATAGACGACTTCGCCCGACTCTGCGACTTGAAGTTGCCCCCCTGCCGCAGAAGCCAGCACGAGCAGTCCTCGCTCTGCTAGATTGACATCTAGCCCAGCTTGAGCCGCAACATCGCCAACCGTGACCCGATAATCGAGCCGCTCAACGGCTTTAACAATGGCGGGATCGGGAGTCAGATTAGAATCCATGCGCGTTCCCCGAATAGAGCTATCTCTCTAGTATAAGAAAGCGAAATCGAGAACTAGGAGAGTCAATTTAAACTTCAAACTTCAAACTTTAGAATCTGTCGAGGCGGTAAACTACAATAAGTGTCTGGAAGCTGCACAACCTAACCGTTTCAATCCTCTACCGAGCGCTATATGCCTAGAACTCAACGCAACGACAATTTCATTGACAAAAGCTTCACGGTGATGGCAGATCTCATCTTGAAGGTTTTTCCGGCAAGCAAACGAGAGAAAGAAGCCTTTGCCTATTATCGAGATGGCATGTCTGCTCAGGCCGATGGCGAATATGCTGAGGCATTAGAAAACTACTACGAAGCGCTGACGCTCGAAGATGACGAAAACGATCGTAGCTATATTCTCTATAACATTGGCTTGATTCACGCCAGCAATGGTGAACACGAAAAAGCGCTGGAATATTATCACCAGGCGATCGAACTCAATCCTCGCTTGCCTCAAGCCGTCAATAACATTGCAGTCATTTTTCACTATCTGGGCGAGAAAGCCCAAGAAGAAGGCAAAGCAGAAGAAGCGGAAGCCTTGTTTGAAAAAGCTGCTGACTATTGGAAACGCGCCATCAATTTAGCGCCTAACAACTACATCGAAGCTCAAAACTGGCTCAAAACCACTGGGCGATCGACGATGGATGTGTACTTTTAGGTCTGTCTCAACTCAAACTTCATCATTAACGCTCATGCTCGATCGTGCCCAGGTTCAAAAAGTTGCTCATCTCGCTCGTTTGCAGCTAACGCCCGAAGAAGAGGAAAAATTCACCACTCAACTCAGCAGCATTCTGGATTATTTTGAGTTGCTGAGTGAGTTAGATGTCACGAATGTGCAGCCGACGACCCGCGCGATCGAGGTCAGCAATGTAGTGCGCGTCGATCGTCAGCAGCCCTATCCTCGTGAAGACATTTTGGAGGGTGCGCCCGATCGCGAAGGCGAGTTCTTTAAAGTGCCGAAGATTGTCACAGGAGATTGAGATCGCCTTGCTACCTGAAGTGGTTTTTGAGTTAGGGCGATCGCATCAAAAATTGACTGCACCAGCCAGATTACAGGCAATGTCGGGGCAACCATCCCCAGCGCAGGGAACCTATACGCCGACAGCCAGACTGAATCTACAAATAGGTAGAATCTTTTCGCATCTCCATCCAAATGAGCCTACTATGCAGAAAGATTCTGCCTATCTGTCTGATTCGGGGTGTTATGCGGAAATCATCTGCCTATTCACCAGTTTTGGCATGATGTACGGAAACTTTCTCTCTACTAAGAAGTTAGGTTGCTTAGGCTGTTGGTTAGGGTCGCAGTTCAAGCTTATCTGTCAGAGATTGAGTTCTTTCAATGTCGAACAATGGATAAATAGAGTGTATAAACGTTCTTCGTATTTCTTGGTTGTATACACGGCGGCTATATTTTTATTGATGGGCGTTTTCGTCGCTGGGACATGGGGGTTCTGGATACTGCCACAGTTACGAGTTGCTTCTGAGAAAACTCTGACTCCCAAAGAGCGCATAGAACTTGAGAACGCCACTCGATCCTCACTTGCTCAATCTTTTGGTACTTTATCCCAAACTGTAGGGGGGATAGTTCTAGTGATTGGGGTGTATTTCACATGGCGCAATTTAATCGCTACAGAAGATAAGCAAGTTACCGAGCGATTCACCAAAGCAATTGAACAACTAGGGAGCGAAAAGCCTGAAGTTTGCATGGGTGGGATCTATGCCTTAGAGAGAATTGCTAGCGATTCTGAAAAAGATCACTGGAGCGTTATGGAAGTTCTGTGTTCCTTCGTGAGACATAGGTCTTCGATAGATAAGAATCGTGGGAATCAGCAAACAGTTTCTAAGGAGATTCAGGCTGCATTAACTGTTATAAAACGGCGGAAAATATCTCAAGATCCGAAGCAAAAAAATCTAGATCTTAGCTTTTCATATCTAAAAGGCGCAAATTTAGGGGGCGAAGGCTTCCAATCTTCTATACTTAGAAAAGAAAATTTTGTCAGATCAAACCTACGAGAAGCAGATTTTACAGGTTCAAATCTGGAATTATCTGATTTTACAGGTTCAAATTTAGTAGGTGCGTGTTTCTCTAAAGCTAATTTAGACGCGGCAGAGTTCACTAGAGCGAATCTCTCACAAGCAGATTTCACGAATGCCTCAACTATAGCGACTAAATTTACAGATACTAATCTACTACAAGCAAAAGGATTGAAACCCAGCTAAGGAATGTTGGCGTTAGTGTTCCTAGATATACATTAAAGTTTTTTTGTAAGGAGCAAGTAAAAATGACTGCAAAACTAGAGTTTACAGAATCAACCATTCAGGGTTTGTTTGGGCACGAAGCAGCAGAGGATGAAGATCCAGGTCGTTTAAAAGAGTATTATTTCAAGGGGACTTCGTATGAGCAAGTAACTGCTGACCAAGGAATTCGTATTCTGGTTGGTCACAAAGGGATTGGAAAATCAGCTCTCTTTAAAATGGCAATTACAGAAGGCGAGGATCAGAAAAACCTGTGTATTTTAATCCAACCCAACGATATTGCTGATTTAACAATAGAGCAGAAAGACTTTCTGAGCAGAGTCAGAAGTTGGACGCATGGATTGAGTAAGGTAATTGTTCAGAAGGCATTGAATTTTATTGGAATTCGAGGGAAATCCTTAAAAGAAGCAATGGCTGGATTTGAGGATTACAGTTTTAAGATTGTTGACTTTATCTCGGATTACTTTAAAGATGCCATTAATAGTAAAAATTACGATGCTTCCAAGCGAGATTTTATTGAAAGATTTTTAGAAACAGGAAAAATATCAATTTATATTGATGATTTAGACAGAGGATGGCAAGGCAAAAGAGAGGACATAACACAAATATCTTCTCTCTTAAACTCGGTTCGAGATATTAGCCGAGATAGCCGTGGTGTTATTTTTAAGGTTTCTCTAAGGGCAGACGTTTACTATTTAGTCAGAACTTCAGATGAATCAACAGATAAAATCGAAGGCTCAGTGATTTGGCAGTCTTGGACAAATCATGAAATCTTTGTCGTCCTTATTAAACGAATGGAAACATATTTTGGGAGAACGGTAAATGAATCACAATTATTAAAGACATCTCAGATAGAGTTGGCAAGCAGATATCTCTCAGGTGTAATGGAACCACGCTTCACTGGTGTAGGCAAATGGGAAAATGCTCCGATTCACAGAGTCTTGATGTCATTAATTAGAAAAAGACCTCGTGATTTAGTTAAGCTCTGCACATTAGCCGCTAGGAAATCGTATGAAAGGCGATCCCCTTTGATTCAAACAACAGATTTCCAGGCTGTGTTTGAGGAATACTCTCAGGGAAGAATTCAAGATACGATAAATGAGTATCGTTCTGAACTTCCAGAAATCGATAAACTCTTAATGAATATGCGGCCAACGCAGAAAGAGAGGACAACGCAGCAAAGTTATGTATACAAAACAGATGCGCTCCTTCAGAAAATTCAGAACATAAGTCAAAATCATGATTTTAGGTTCGCCAACAGCAAATCGACTGTTAAACCTAAAGACTTGGCAGCTTTTTTGTACAAGATTAATTTCCTGACAGCGCGACGTGAGACGAATGATGGTCAAATCACTAGGAGATATTTTGAAGAAAATAGATATCTAAGTTCTACATTTGTTGATTTCGGATTTGACTGGGAAGTCCATCCCGCTTATAGATGGGTCTTGCAACCGAGTGATCTAAATTCTATATTTAGACTTTTAGATCTCAGCAGCGATGAATGATCCCATAAACTTCGGATCGTCGCGCAACCTAACAACCGTGTTGCAGCGGGCGGTATTAAGGTTTCGGTGATGATGCAAAGATTACTGTCCGACGCTGAACGCGACCGTTAGCTCGTCAGATCTGAAAGCCGAAGTTAAGTTTTAGATGCAGTTGCCCTAGTGTATGACTAAGTTAATCTTAACGGGTGCGACCTCTACTTGATTTAATCATTCAATCATGATATTACCTCAGTGATGCAACCAAGAGGGGTGAGTATGAGCGCTCAATTGTTAAGTCAGTCCGGGACACAAGTGAAGATAGAAGTCACCCTCGAACTGAGTCGTTCACTACTCACGAGTGAAGAGAGCATTCAGGAAAGCCTCAACGCTGCGGGTCGGATTGCGACCGCAGCGGCGCTTGAGTATTTGGACACCGATGGCTCTGCTATCGAGATCGCAGGAGCGGTGATGCGAACCAAAGGTAAGCAGCCGAAAGGGTATCAAACGCCGTATGGAGAAGTGGTGGTTGAACGCCACGTCTATCAGCGCTCTGGAGGGGGTAAAACGGATTGTCCTTTGGAGCGAGCATCGAGA
>NZ_MPPI01000050.1 GCF_001895925.1 Phormidesmis priestleyi ULC007
CCGAATTTGAAACGTTCTACACGAAGAACATTTTGTTGAACGAAGGCATCCGCGCTTGGATGGCTTCTCAAGACCAGCCTCACGAAAAATTTGTATTCCCTGAAGAGGTTCTGCCCCGTGGTAACGCTCTCTAATAGTTCGATCGTAGCGGGCAATCGCGACCAGGAATCCTCAGGATTTGCCTGGTGGTCAGGTAACGCCCGCCTCATCAATCTCTCTGGTAAACTGTTGGGCGCTCACGTCGCTCATGCAGGTCTGATTGTGTTCTGGGCTGGAGCGATGACCTTGTTTGAGGTTGCTCACTTTATTCCCGAAAAGCCCATGTATGAGCAGGGCTTGATCCTGCTTCCTCACCTGGCATCTCAGGGCTGGGGTGTGGGCCCTGGCGGCGAAGTTATTGACATTTTCCCTTACTTTGTAGTAGGTGTTTTGCACCTGATTTCTTCAGCAGTTCTGGGTTTTGGCGGCATTTATCACGCCGTTCGCGGTCCTGAAACTCTGGAAGAATACTCTAGCTTCTTTGGATACGACTGGAAAGATAAGAACCAGATGACTAACATCATCGGCTATCACCTAATTTTGTTGGGTGTGGGCGCACTGTTGTTGGTTGCGAAAGCGATGGCGTTCGGTGGACTCTATGACACCTGGGCACCGGGCGGTGGAGACGTGCGCGTCGTCACGAATCCTACCCTCAACCCTGCCATTATTTTTGGCTATCTGCTGAAGTCTCCTTTTGGGGGCGACGGCTGGATTGTCAGCGTCAACAACCTTGAAGATATTGTCGGCGGTCACATCTGGGTTGCTCTGATCTGTATTGCAGGTGGTCTGTGGCACATCTTAACCAAGCCTTTTGGTTGGGCACGTCGGGCGCTTGTCTGGTCGGGTGAGGCTTATCTCTCCTACAGCATCGGTGCAGTGTCTCTGATGAGCTTCATTGCCTCTTGCTTTGTTTGGTTTAACAACACCGCTTATCCGAGTGAGTTCTACGGCCCTACGGGCCCTGAAGCGTCTCAAGCTCAAGCGATGACCTTCTTGGTTCGTGACCAGCGCTTGGGTGCAAACGTCGGTTCTGCTCAAGGTCCTACGGGTCTTGGTAAATATCTGATGCGTTCTCCCACAGGTGAAATCATCTTTGGTGGTGAGACGATGCGCTTTTGGGACTTCCGTGGTCCTTGGTTGGAGCCTCTCCGGGGTCCAAACGGTCTTGATCTGAACAAGATTAAGAATGACATTCAACCTTGGCAAGCTCGTCGAGCGGCTGAGTATATGACTCACGCACCTTTGGGTTCTATTAACTCAGTGGGCGGCGTAGCGACGGAGATCAACTCCTTTAACTACGTGTCTCCTCGTGCCTGGTTAGCCTCGTTCCACTTTGTGATGGGTTTCTTCTTCTTAGTCGGTCACCTGTGGCACGCGGGTCGTGCTCGTGCAGCGGTGGCTGGTTTTGAACGGGGAATCGATCGTGAATCTGAACCCGTATTGTCAATGCCTAATCTTGACTAGTGGTTGAGATTAGCTGAATAACCTTTAACTTAAGGCTCCTGTGTAAAAGCGGGAGCCTTTCTCATAGGTAGATGGATCGGTTTTGGGCGATCGAGTCTGTTCTTCGGTGCGTCACAGTCTTTCTGCTGTCAGAGGTTAGAATTCAATCCAGTACTCCTATGCCCTCCAGTTATGACGGATCAAATTGAACTGACGATCGATTTCCAAGATTCAACCAGTATTGCCAAGCAAGAAAAACTGACTCAGACTGTCTGGGAACAGATCAAAAAAATGCCGGGGGTTAAGGTCGATCGCGTGGTTGATCCAAATCCACCAGAAGGAAGTCGGGCGATCGGGGCGTTTTTGTGGGGCTTGCTTCAGGCTGAGGTCAGTACCAAAAGTGTCAAAACGCTGTTTGGGTTTTTGGGCGATCGCCTCGGAGATAAGCCGATCAAAGGTAAAGCCAAATTTTCCGATGGGCGAGAGTTCGAGTTTGAAGCGAGTAGTAGAGCCGAGCTTTTGGCAGCAGAAGAAACGATTCAACGATTGGCGCAGATTAAATAAACGTGAGTTCGATAGAAGGGGTTCACTCCGATGATGAATTCGGGAAGCCCCCTAAATCCCCCAAAATTGGGGGACTTTGAACCGGAAATTTTGGCTTGAAGTCCCCCAATTTGGGGGATTTAGGGGGCAGAAGCCGCTGAGAACGAAGCGAAAAAACTCGTCGAACTCACGTTAAATAAACAGCATTAAATAAGCCGTGGATCAATGACTAAGGTTGCCCTGTTGATTGGAGTGAGTGAATATAAACCGGGACTCAATCCCTTGCCTGCGGCAGTCAGAGACATTGAGGCAATGCAGGGCGTTTTGCAGCATCCAGATTTTGGGGCGTTTGATGAGATCAAGCGGCTGCCAAATCCTGGGTTGCTAGAGATGCGGAGCGCGATCGCTGAGTTGTTTGGCGATCGCGACACCGATGATCTCGTGTTGCTCTACTTCTCTGGGCATGGGGTCACGGATGAGTATGGCAAATTTTTCCTGACCAACTGCGACACGCAGAAGGCAGGCAAACTCAACAAAGCCACGGTGGTCGAAGCGGGGTTTGTGCATGACCTGATGGAAAACTGCGACTCAGAGCGGCAAGTGATTATTTTAGACTGTTGCCACAGTGGGGCATTTCCAGAAGGCATGAAGGCAAGAGATGCTGGAAGCACGATCGACTTTCAGCAACAGTTGGGCGGTCGCGGCAGAATTGTCTTGACTTCTTCGGCAGCTACCGAATATTCGTTTGAGCGAGAGGGGGAAGATCTCGCGATTTATACTCGTTATTTGGTGGAGGGCATTCAAACGGGAGCGGCGGATTTGGATGGCGATGGTGCTGTGTCGGTGAGTGAACTGCATGATTATGTGAGAGAGCAGGTTCGTAAAGCTGCTCCAGCGATGCAGCCTGAGCGCTATGTGTTTCAAGATGGCGAGAAGATTTTGTTAGCAAAAGCGCTGATTAGTGACCCCAAACGCAACTATCGCAAAGAAGTTCAGAAACGAATTAGAGATGGCAAACTTTCGGGTTTATCTAGTCGATCGCTCAGGGAAATTGCTCGTAAAACAGGTGTATCGATCGCCGACGCTGAAGCGATCGAAGCCGCAGAACTAAAACCTTATCAAGAACTCCAGCAAAAGCTCGACGACTATCGCGAGGCATTTCTAGAAGCAGTACAAGTAGAATATCCTCTCACCGAAGAGACGCGACTCGAATTGCAAGATTATCAACACGTTTTAGGTCTACGGAATGAAGACATCCAGTCACTCGAAGCCAACCGTTCTACATTCTCCTTCGAGACTATTACAGTGAATGGTCAAGGGCAGGAAAGCGATCGTCGCATCAACCAAGCCGAATTCTTTACAGAAGACCTGGGTAATCAGACCACACTAAACATGGTTTCAATTCCAGGTGGCTCTTTTCAAATGGGAGCCGCTAAGAATGAAGAAGATGCAAACGACGATGAATATCCGCAGCATTCAGTGACGATCGCGCCTTTTCACATAGGCAAATTTGCCATCACTCAGGCGCAATGGAAAGCGATCTCTACTCTACCCAAAATCAATCACGACCTCAAACCAGATCCCTTAATCCTCTCAGATTCCTCAACCCTCACAATCTTCCAAGGAGCAAACCGACCTGTTGTGCTAGTTTCCTGGTTTGAAGCCGTGGAGTTTTGCGATCGCCTCACCCAAAAAACTGGAAAGCTTTACCGTCTGCCCAGTGAAGCTGAATGGGAATACGCCTGTCGTGCTGGCACTACAACCCCTTTTCACTTTGGTGAAACAATCTCAACCGATTTAGCAAACTATCAAGGTACTGACCGGACACACGAAGGCACGACTTATTCAGGTTCCTATGGCGAAGGTGCAAAAGGAATTTTTCGACAACAACTAATCAAGGTCGGTAGTTTTCCACCAAATGGGTTTGGGCTGTTTGATACACACGGAAATGTTTGGGAATGGTGCGCCGATTGCTGGCATGATACCTATCACGGCGCTCCGAGCAATGGAAGCGTTTGGGAAGCTGGAGACAGTGAACATCGGCTTTATCGTGGCGGTTCGTGGGTCAGCGATCCGGGGCAATGCCGCTCTGCGTATCGCGAAAAGAACGCACCCGATCATCGCAACTTCATCGGTTTTCGGGTTGTCTGCCTTTCCCCCAGGACTCTTTAGCTCTTTACCCTCTTGCTCTCTTGCTCTCTACCCTCCTTCACCTTTCGCGCAACGCGCGATCAAAATTTTTATTTTCCTAACATGAGCGAACTGCCCATTATTCAAAAAACCTATGACTTGATCAAACGTCAGTTCGATAGAAGTGATTCGCTACGATTGTGAATCCGGGAAGCCCCCTAAATCCCCCAAATTTGGGGGACTTTGAGCTAAGATTTCCGGTTCAAAGTCCCCCAGGATGGGGGATTTAGGGGGCAGAAGCCGCTAAAACGAAGCGAAAAACCTCGTCGAACTGACGTTAATCAAATGGTTCCAAATACAGAAATCGGAGTTCTGCTAGGAATTAAGCGCGATCGCCTATTCATTTCCTCTGATAATGCCAATAATAAAAAAGGATAACGTCCTAATCTGTGTGGCGGTTGCTATATATCTGCCCACGGAACCCATCTCAAAAAACATCGATTACCATGCTGCTCTGTAACTTTTGCACCTAACCGATCGTAAAAGCGAAGCCCACGAGTATTTCGAGCATCAGCATTCCAAGCAAGATGGGTACAGTCATTTTCTTGGGCTATTTGAACTAATTGAGCCATTAATGCTGCTCCTGCACCTTGGCTTCTCATCTCGTCATCCACATACAAATCATCAAGCCAAATGTTTGGCTGACCTGCAAATGATGAGTACCTGAATCCATATAATGAAAAGCCGACCTCATGGGCTGAAAATGCAAACAAAACGTAAGAAAAGGGGATGATTCCGAACAGTGTTTTGCGTATTTTGTCTTCGGATACTTGCAGCACACCAGAGAATGCACCAATGCTTCGGTCAAATTCTGATTTCTTCTGGATGAATGAGAGTATCAGAGATACATCATTAACAGTGGCAGATCGAACTTTCATTGGTTTCCTTTGTTAAGTCACCATACCGATATGGGCAGCGACGATCTGCCAAGTTCCGCTTGAAGAAACAGCCCAAACTCGCGTGAAACGAAAGTCACCATTGGCAGGACTGCCATCATAACTACCCAATATTTGCATTCGGACTGACACGATCGCCACCTCTCCATGCATTTGAATCTGCCGCTCAGAAGGGTTTAACTCGTGTATCTTAATCAAACCCGATTCGTGAGCAGCTAAATCATCTTGTTTTCCTAATAATTCTCCAAGATGACTGGTGATGATGATGTCGGTGGCTAGTAATTCATCCAAAATGCTGACATCAGAAGCCAGCATTGCCTGCCTGAGTCGTTCTTCGGCGTTGATAATCTGAGTTTCAACTGTTTCAGTCATAGCGCTTCTTTCCGAATATCAACAACCTGCACTCTCTGGGTAAAGACACAACACAGTGTCCTTATCTGGCTGCTATCAGTTCAGGCTGAATGGAGAGAGTGGGACGATCGATCACCTGATCAATCAAGCCATACTCCACCGCCTCAGCCGCCGACATAAAGAAATCGCGCTCAGTATCTTGCTCAATTTGCTCCAGCGATTTCCCCGTATAGTTCGCCATGCTCTGGTTAATCTGGCGTTTTAGATAGAGGATTTCCCTGGCTTGAATCTCAATATCCACCGCCTGACCCTGCGCTCCGCCAGAGGGTTGGTGAATCATAATCCGCGAACTGGGCAAACTGCTGCGCTTCCCCTTAGCACCCGCACCCAACAGGAACGCTCCCATACTCGCCGCAAACCCATAGCAGATTGTGCAAACATCTGGACGAATGTGATTCATCGTGTCGTAGATCCCTAAACCATCCAGCACAGAACCACCGGGAGAATTGATGTAGAGGTAGATGTCTTTTTCTGGGTCTTCTGCTTCTAGAAATAGCAGTTGTGCTACGATTCGATTTGCCATTTCCGACTCGACTGTTTCTGCCAGAAAAATGATCCGCTCTCGCAGCAGGCGAGAATAAATGTCGAAGGCTCTTTCTCCCCGACCCGATTGTTCAATGACGGTAGGAATCATGATGTGGTTCTCTCAACGAGGTTGACAGTTTAGTAATTGGTAATTGATTAACGTCAGTTCGACGAGTTTTTTCGCTGCGTTGTCAGCGGCTTCTGCCCCCTAAATCCCCCATCCTGGGGACTTTGAACTAGAAATTTGGCTTGAAGTCCCCCACGAGTGGGGGATTTAGGGGGCTTTCCGAATTCACAATCGAAGCGAACCACTTCTGTCGAACTGACGTTTGATTAAAACTTCCATGACCATTGCCGATCGATTTCAGGCGACCCAGGCTAATCCATCTTCGATTTCCAGCAGGCGCTTGAGGTATGACAGGCTGACAGTCCATCTGCGGCTGACGTTCAGGCAGCTTTGGGTGTCAAGACGATCGTGAATCAGCGTGAGCTTCACCGTAGTCCCGGACTGCTCTAACTCAAATCGCACACGAGATGGCTGTAGTTCCGTTTCGTTGGGTAATTGGAAGGTGTAAGCAAGTCGCTGCGGCGGCTCGGATTGCAACACTTCGCCTTGCCAGTCAGACTCGCCATCCGGGTTGATGTGTTGCACAGATGACCCCACCTCCCAGTCGGACTGGAGTTGCCCGTCTCCCCAATACTGCTGGGTGAATGCTTCGCTGGTCAAAGCTTCCCAGAGCTTGTCGAGGGTGGTCGCAATGTAGGTCACATAAACGAAGGTGGGTTTATCCATGTTCTGGCTCCTTGTTAGTCTCTTCGAGTTTTCGTTTTAATTCACTCAATGCGTCTAATTGATGACGTTCATATTTACTCAACCAACGATCGTAAATTTCTTGAATCGGCGCTGGGTTAAGGTAATGCAGTTTCTCTCGCCCCTGCCAGATGATGGCAATCAGATGCGCTGTCTCTAACAGCGCTAGATGTTTTGTCACGGCTTGCCGCGTCATATCAAGGTGTTCGCATAGTTCTCCTAACGTTTGACCGTTGTGAATGTACAACTGGTCGAGCAATTTTCTCCGACTCGGATCGGCAAGGGCTTTAAACACTGCATCCATATTAGAATATTATGCAACTAATTGGTTGCATGTCAAGCGATCGAATTAGGAGGATGATGTTCTTTCTGTATACTGCGATCGCTAACCTCGCAAAAAACACCGATTAAAGCTGCGTTAATCGGCGGAATCTGTTGCTTTTCATTCGTGGTGTGCTACCGCTCATGAAATTTTCTGTGAAAGTAACCCACTGATGCCGGAGTGCAAGAACAACAGACCAAAAACAAGCGAGACGGCAATGGTGATTGGACGGCTATTTCTGGTCAACCAGGCTGAAAACTCAGCGAGTACAGATTGCGATCGTGTGGGCATGAGGATACGAAACACGATCGGCAACAGTAGCAAAGATTCAGCCAACAAGATGAAGAGTAAGTATGCGATCGTGCTGGCTGGCTGCCCCAACTGTGCGGCCGCGATCGTAGCCAGTGCGCTGAGGGTAAAAACCCATAACTTGGCAGCAATCAATGGCAGTCCGAGTCCAATTCCAAGAGCCTTTAGCGGGGTTGAGCTATCGAGCAGGGTCAACCACTTGCCGGGTGGATCATCCGGATCTTCCTCCTTCCGCCATTTTTTATAGGCAGCGATCAATAAGAGAATGCCGAGCACCAAGAGCAATGTTGAAACGATCGGATTCTTACCACCGCTACTTCCCTCAGTCGATGCCGCAGACCCAGCTAGAACCCAACTAAAAATCAATCCCTGTAACAGACGGGTGATCGTCATTCCAGTGACATAGGTCACAGCCTTGAGCAATCCCTGCTTGGGGCTGTTCAGTAGCAACAAACCGATATTATTTGCAATGGTACGACAGCACTGCCGATAATATACGGTAGAAGGGAAATGAGTATGGTTTCCATAGAATGCTCTTTAGTTTGCGATAGGACTCACTAGGTTTCTAATCTTCGGACATCTCACCACACGATCGGGCTAGTGGAAAGCAAAGGAATAATGCTCAAACTTACCCTCGATCATCTTAATTTTGATTGTAAGAAAATTTGACTCATGTTTTAGCTTGATTGACTGCTTTCACGAGGACGAGCAGCATAATCAGTTTGTTAGGCTTATTCAGTTAATTTGAAAAATGTAACGAGGTGAATAATGAAGACCGATCCCGTTCTGCACTTTTTCTGCGGAAAAATGGCATCAGGAAAGACAACATTGTCGAAAAAGCTGGCATCAGACCATAATGCTATTCTGATCAGTGAAGATATCTGGTTGTCGAAGTTGTACCCGGAAGAGATTGGCACCTTTGATGATTATTTGAGATATTCGTCACGCTTGAAGCCTTTAGTCTTAAAGCACGTGCAAGACATTCTTGCACATGGAATATCCGTTGTTCTAGATTTTCCAGGGAATGTTCCTTCTCAGCGACAATGGTTTCGTTCAATATTTGAAGTAGCCAAAGTGAATCATGTGCTTCATTACATTGTTGCGCCTGACTCCTTGTGCAAAGAGCAATTGCGGAAACGAAACGCTGAACAACCTGAAGGTTCGATGATCATGTCTGAGGCAGAATTTGACCACATCACTTCATATTTTCAACCACCGATCGCAGACGAAGGCTTTAACATCATTAGATATGATCTCAATTAAATGGCTTCGTTAACCCACCTCCGACCACAACCACCGAATGGAGTCATTAGGGAAGCCGCTACCCAAATTTAGTGACGACTCCCTAACGTCCAACTTTCTAGAGTTGAATGGTAGCTTTGTTGTGCAATTCCTCCACTTGAATTAGTGAACCGTTACCGATCGCGATGTTGAACTTCGCCAAAGATCGTTCAATTTGATAGCCGGGAAACACTCGGACGATTTGATATTCAGTCGTCAAGTCACTCGTGCCATCCCATTTGAGCAATGCCAGTTGATTGGATGCAATCTCACTCAGTTGTGAAACAAACTCTTCAATGCTGTCGCTCACATTCACGAGAATGCCAGACGAAAGGAAGATGTAACGCTCTTGCAAATCCAAAGTGACACTGACTCGATACCGTTTTTCGGTTGAGCAACGCAACTCAACGGTGAACGAAATCGAGCTAGGAATCACAGTCCTAACTCCCATATTATTTTGTCCTCTCGGTTAGTTCAAAGAGGACAAGAACGCTGATTTCTCAGACATTCCATTGGGATGAAAAGGGTATGCAGGATCTTGATTCCAGCCTTTCAAGATCCCATAGCAAAGCTGACGGTGTACAATCATGAACGCCTCCTGAGTTATTGGTACTAACTAGGGATGGAAGTCCTCGGAGTCTGATCGTCACATCAGATTTCGGGGCACAACTTCATCACTGCGATGTATTCTACAGGAGTTTTTTGTTTTTTGGGATGTTAAATTTTTGAGGAGGTACGATCGCTTCCCCCTGACCGTTTGAGAAATATCTCGTTGCATGGGAAAGCGATATTTCTACAGTTAAGCTTTTCCGGAGATGTAGTCAAAGAAATCCGCCAAAAGATTGCTAACGAACGATGTAAACCTGACATGACTATTACCGCAATCGATCTGCCAATGGAGGCGATCGCTGTCAAATCGTCGAGTTTGCTCTATTGGGTTCTGTCCTGCGACAGCGCAAACCACAAACTGCCGTAGTTTACCTAGAATTCTACGGATCTTGATTTCGCCGCGATGTGTTGTGATGTAAACAAGAGACAAGCAGCAAATCCTTTTTCAGAAATTAAACTATGCCTGAACCTCAGGTGTCTGCTATTATTTGCACACACAACCGAGAACACTATTTGGGAGCTGCGATCGGCAGTTTACTCTCCCAAAATTTTGCCAATTTTGAAGTCGTGGTGATAGATAATGCCTCTAGCGATCGTACCCGCGCAGTCGTAGAAGCCCGTTTAAGCGACCCTCGCTTGAGCTATGTTCATGAGCCAGTCATGGGTCTATCGGTCGCCCGCAACACGGGAGCCAAGTCTGCCCAGAGTGAAATTTTGGCTTATTTAGATGATGATGCGATCGCCAGCCCTCAGTGGCTACAAACGCTGTGGGATGCTTACCAAACTAACGAAAAGCTCGCGATCGCAGGCGGCAAAGTGACCCTAATTTGGGACGATGGAATGGTCGCCCCGGCTTGGCTCTCAGATGGTCTAGCCGGAAATCTAGGCGCTTATGACTTGGGCACTGCTGTCCTCTATATCGATCGCCCCGGACTCACGCCTAGAGGCTTAAACTACTCGATTCGCCGAACTTTTTTAGAGCAGGTGGGTGGATTCGACCTAAATCTGGGGCGCGTCGGCAAAAATCTTCTCTCTAATGAAGAACTTCACATGACTAAACTGGCTCTGCAAGCGGGCTGGCAAGTTGCCTATTTACCCGACGCTCTGGTCGCTCACCATGTTTCACCCGAACGAGTCAAGCGAGGCTGGTTTTTGAGTCGCGGATGGTGGCAAGGCATCAGCGAGTGCTATCAAGAACAAATTGTCGGTGAAGCAGGTCTGAAGCAATTTCATCGAGGTGGAGAACGGCTGCTTCGCGGACTCTATAAATCAGTCAAATTTGCAGCCGATCCCGCTCAACGGTTTGAAAATTTGGTCTACAGCTATGGTCAAATTGGTTATCTCAGCAAGGCGGCTCAAGGGTTAATCTCTCCTGCTTTAACTCGATCGTAGGAAAAAATCACTCGATCGAGAGGGCGATATCGTCCCAACCCACTTCACTTTGATAAAACTTAAGAAACCATATAAAACAGATTCCATTAATTTCTCGATTAAGATCTACACAACTATCGTTTCTAAGCTTGGTCGGTCTTCCCTGGGTGCGTCTTCAATAAACTCCTCAGTTTTTACTGATGTGCTTCTCGGCTACAATTTTCTACCCACTCTCGACGCGATTTGCCATGACAGCGACTCAGGTTTCTAATAACCCCGCGCCCCAGGCAGCCAACTCAGTCCGGTTGCTGATTCAGGATGCTTATAACCAAGGTGCCACTGCTCTGTATATGCAGATTGGTCGCACGCCATTTTATCGCATTCACGGCAAGCTGGTTTCACAAGATCATTTACCGATTCTCACCCCCGATCGCTTCAGTCACTATGTTCAAGAAGTGCTGACCCCCGACCAACTCAACCACTATCGAGAAGCCCAAAAGCTCGACACAAATGTTCAAATTCCGGGTTTTATGCAAGCGCGGGTAAACTGTGGCCCGACGACGCAGGGTGTGCAGACCATGAGCTTAAGCTCGATCGTGCTTGACCTCCCTAGTGAGCTAGAGCGCCAGGGCACCATTCGAGCTATGGTGGATGATGCTTGCAAAAAAGGGGCTTCTGACATTCACTTACAGGTCGGTGAGGTGCCGCGCTACCGCATTCAGGGGCACATTCGACTTCAAGAGCAATATGGAATTCTCACGCCGCAGCAGTTTGAAGAGTTTTTGGCAGAGGTCTTGTCAACCGAGCAAACCGAGCAGTTTCGGAAGCGGCAGGAGCTAGACACCGCCATTTTCTATCGGGAATTGGTACGCTGTCGGGTCAACTGTGCCCAGTCGATCATGGGTGGCGTAATGGTGCTGCGATTAATTTCTCTAGAAGTGCCGACGATCGCCCAAATGGGGTTGCCAGACATTTTAAACAAGTTAGTCGAAGAGCGGCAGGGTTTAATCTTAGTGACTGGGCCCGTCAACTCTGGCAAATCTACAACTTTGGCGGCGATGTTGCGTCACGTCAACGACTCTCTAGCGCGGAAGATTGTGACGATCGAAGACCCGATCGAATATGTCCACACTTCTAATCAGTGTTTAATCACTCAGCGAGAAGTCGGGCTGCACACTCAAGAGTTTAAGGAAGCGCTGCGAGCGGCACTGCGGCAAGACCCAGATATTATTTTGATCGGGGAAATGCGCGATCGTGAAACCGTCGACACCGCGATTCGAGCCGCTTTAACCGGGCACTTAGTCCTGGGCACCCTGCACACCAAAGGCACGGTGAATGCCGTCAAGCGATTACTCAACTTCTACACGCCCGAAGAACAAGATGTCGTTAGAATGCAGATCGTAGAGGGTCTGCGGGCCGTGATCGGTCAAGCACTGGTGCCGACGGTGAAAGGAGGACGGGTCGCGGCTCTAGAAATTATGCTGAACACTGATACGATTCGCGACTACTTGCAAAAAGGTAGCATTGACGAAATTTACCAACTGATGGAAGAGGGAAAAGACGGCTCTCAAACCCTTAATCAGGCGCTCTTTGACCTTTATGAAGGGGGGATGGTCAGCCAAAGTGATGCAATATCGGTGGCGCTTAACCCTGAAGATCTTAACTATATGATGAAGAACTATACTCGTCGCTCTAGTCGTTCTGGCTTAATGACGACTGAATATTTTAATAAGACTCCGACTTGAGGCAATAGACGCTGTTCACAGATCGATCGAACGATCGTGAGAGGGCACAGGTCTGTCGCGTAAATCAAATCGGCATAACACACCGCCAAGCTTTTTAGGCATTGCAGAATGCGGGGATGAAATGGCTGTAGGGGTAGGGCCCCCGTGCCTACCCCTGACGGAGGGCAACCACGGGGGGATTGCCCCTACCCAAGTATCCCTCTATTCAGCAATGCCGCTTTTTAATGCTTGGAGATCAGCAACTCGTTCACGCTTGCTCTGCTAACTTTTGAAGAGAAAAAGTAGCGGATTGACTCACATTAGAATTGGAGTCTTTCTCTAAATACTTCAGGGCTGCAACGCTCTTTTCACTGGGCAATTGACCCAACGCTTCGGCTAGACGTTGACGCACCAACCAGTCTTTAGATTGAGCAAACCGGAGGATTTGAGCCACCGCATCGACTGCTTTGATTTCACCGAGAGCGGCGATCGCGGCTTGCTGCAACACGACTTCTTCACTATCCAACGCTTTAACTAACACATCTCTGGCACGAGGATCTTTGAGGTTGCCCAGCGCCACAGCCGCACTAAACCGCACCAGCCAATCGGTATCTTCATAAAAAGCTCTGACCAATGGCTCAAGCGCTCGAACATCTTCGAGATAGCCTAACGCACCTGCGGCATCGGCTCGAATGCCGTAATCTTTCTCGTTTTCTAGAAGCTTGACCAAAATCGGGTAGCACTCTTCGGTGGGCTTGATTCCTAGCGCAAAGACTGCCATTGAGCGAATTTGCAGGCTCTCATCGTTGAGCACTTTTTTAATCAACGGCACGGCATCTTCGGCTGAGACGTTTCGCAGAGAAGCCAACGCTATCATGCGATCGCGAGAGCTTTCGCTATCTAATTGGCTCGAAATTTGCTCCAGGCTCAAACTCATAGTTTTCACAAATCTTTATATTTCTGCTTCTATTGTAAGCAACCCCACGGCTTCTGATCAATGGGGTGATTTCCGTCTAGCGGGTGGGATTGAGTGAAACATCACCACACCTTCTGCAAATTCAGCACAAATCCCGGTAGTAAGCTTTCACCTGATAGCGTAGTCGGAGCTTCTAATCGCTCCATCGCTGCGATCGTTCCAGTTCCAGAGTTGAGCCGTTAGACCAGAGTTTTGCTTCCCCGTCCAAGAATAAGTTGGGGCATGATGATCACCTCTCCCGTCGCAGTCATTTCTAGCCGCAAATTTTGATTGACCTGACAGAGTTCAACAAATTCTGCCAGGGTTAATCGAGGGATTTTGAGGGCAATTGCGTTCATATTTCACCGTCGTTAGCTGCGTCGCCCCAGCATTTTATCTCGCAGATGTTTGATCTTATCTCGATACTTTGCGGCCTCTTCAAACTCCATGTTTTTGGCTGATTCTTTCATCTGTGCTTCGAGTTGGACGATCAGAGTCGGAATGTTTTCGAGCGGAATTTCGTCTGCCTTTTCATAGACTTGATCGAGTTCCTGCGCGTTGAGTCGGCGCGAAACTTCTAAGAAAGACAGAATTGAGTTGTTCGATCGCTTGATGATCGAATAAGGAATAATTCCGTTCTTTTCGTTGTGTTCTTGCTGAATCGCCCGGCGCTGCTCAGTCACGCTGATCGCTCTTGCCATGCTGTCGGTCAAATTATCACCATAGAGAATCGCCTGACCTTCGACGTGACGCGCTGCCCGACCGACTGTTTGAATCAGCGATCGCTCTGATCTCAAAAAGCCTTCTTTGTCGGCATCCAAAATCGCGACCAGCGAAACTTCGGGCAAATCTAGACCTTCTCGCAGCAGGTTAACGCCGATCAGCACGTCGAACAGACCTTCTCGCAAATCTTGAAGGATTTCGATGCGCTCGATCGAGTTGATCTCTGAGTGCAAATAGCGAACTCTAATGCCTCGCTCTTGAAAATATTCGGTGAGATCTTCTGCCATGCGCTTGGTCAGAGTCGTGACCAAAACGCGCTCATTTTTAGGAAGCCGTTCTTGAATTTCGCCTAGCAAATCGTCCACTTGTCCTTGAGTCGGACGAACAAAGATTTCGGGATCGAGGACACCCGTTGGTCTGATCACTTGCTCGGCAATATGATCTTCAGAAAGTTCGACTTCCCAATCTCCAGGAGTAGCAGACACGAAAATACACTGGTTGACCTTTTGCCAAAACTCTTCATTTTTGAGGGGGCGATTATCAGCCGCACTAGGCAACCGAAACCCGTGATCAATCAGCACTTTCTTGCGGGATTGATCCCCGTTATACATCGCTCTAATTTGGGGAAGCGTGACGTGAGACTCGTCAATCACCAGCAGCCAATCTTTCGGAAAGTAATCGATTAAGCATTCGGGCGAGTCGCCAGCCGCACGACCTGCTAAGTGACGCGAATAGTTTTCAACCCCATTACAAAAACCGACTTCTCGCAGCACTTCTAAGTCATATCTTGTGCGTTGGTCAAGACGTTGCGCTTCGAGTAATTTTCCGTCTTTTTCGAGTTCTTCTAGGCGTTGTTTTAGCTCGGCATCGATCGCATCACACGCCGCTTCTAAGCGATCTTCTGGGGTGACAAAGTGACGAGCGGGATAAATATTCACCGCTTCCATACTTTGCAGAGTCGCCCCCGTCACGGGATCAATGTAGCGAATTGCGTCAATTTCATCACCAAAAAACTCGACGCGAATAATCCGATCTTCGTAAGCGGGGCCAATCTCCAGCACATCGCCTTTAACTCGAAATCGTCCTCGCCCTAAATCGAGATCATTGCGGCTATATTGCACCGACACCAAATCACGAAGAATCTGACGCTGATTAACTTCTTCACCCATCCGCAGAGGAATCGCCGCGTTCAGATATTCGTTCGGAATCCCCAATCCATAAATGCAGCTAATCGAGGCGACGACGATCACATCTTTGCGCTCAAACAGCGATCGGGTGGCCGAGTGCCGCAGCATATCAATTTCGTCGTTGATCGATGCCGTTTTCTCAATAAACGTGTCGCTAACGGGAATGTATGCCTCTGGCTGATAGTAGTCGTAATAACTGATGAAATATTCAACCGCGTTGTCAGGGAAGAATTCGCGCAACTCATTGCAAAGCTGGGCCGCTAAAGTTTTATTATGTGCCAATACCAAAGTCGGCTTGCCCAAATTTTCAATCACACGGGCGATCGTATGGGTTTTTCCGGTGCCCGTTGCGCCGCGTAGGGTTTGATATTGAGTCCCGGCTTCGATGCTTTTAACGAGACTGGCGATCGCGCTAGGTTGATCGCCTGTAGGTTCAAAGGGAGCTTGAATGTGAAATTCTGCCATGTTCTAGATAGAAGTCCAGATTTGAACTAAACTCTTCTCTAGTGTAGCGATCTTGTGAAGTCGATCGCTTGATAGCATTTTTGGATACGATTGCTGTCAATTCTCAACCCATCGAAAACCACGATCGCTACTCCATCGATTTGTTAGACCGCTTACAATATGCGATTACTACAAATTCAGGTCTTCTTCTGTAAGTCCAGCATCCTTCATGATGCTTTTTAGGGTTCCAATGGGTAAATCACGATTGCCATGAACCGGGACAGAAAGAATTGCATCGACTCCTTCTTTGAAATAAATGTGATGGCTGCCAGTGATGCGCTTAAGCTCCCAGCCATGACGCTCTACAATTCTGCACAATATCTTTCCAGAAACAGCTTTCACAGAGATAATTCAACTAACTGTTTCTCTGGCTCAACTGCTTCTCGCTCACTCGCAACATCCAACCAACCTTCGACAGCATCTTCAAGCATCTCTAATAAATGCTCATAATTCTCTCCCCAAGTATGACACCCCGGGAGAGCGGGTACGGAGGCACACCATACATTGTCTTCTTGCCAAATAATCGCCTTAATTTTCATGGTGTCAAGTTATCTTGGGAAGTCTGCAATGATGATCTTAGCGTATGAGCATGTGTGTCTAAAGACAGGATTGAGCATCGGGATATCGCTTATCTTAGAGACCCAGTGCCGCGATCGCTCTCGTCAGTCAACACAAAAAGAAAACTGGTGTCGAGTATTGCTGTCATATAGGATTACTCGGCTTGAGATTCCAGCCCTTCACTTTGCTTTCCGTCTGAAGGCTTGTCGCTGCGTTTTCTAGGCTCAATTGTGATGTTGTTGTAATTTATAAGGCGACAGTTGATAAAAATATGCATTCGTTTTGAGTTTTGTCACTCGCTATCACTTAAAGAATTTGTATAAACAACAACTGCTGCTTCGTTAAACAGAGCGTGTCTAAAGGCTTCCGCAAGTATTTCATCTGAAATGAGGTGCTCTTTTTCGGAAGCAACCACTAAAGCTCTTGTAATGTCAAACTCAAAATCATCCCAACCTGCTAAAAAGGCTCTTTCAGCAGCTAGTTCATAGTCAGTTTCTTCTCCTTCGGGTTGCCGACTTAAAATCGTTATTGGGTATCGTTCACCTAAAGGATATCTTTCATCACTTTCAACTGCCTCAGCCGAAGCCCGTAAGACGTGAATTTCGTACATACATAAACTAAATGCGGCACTCACTAAAACGGTGATTTTTGCGGTTTGATAGCTTGCTAGTTGCTCTTGCAATGAGGAGGAAGTTTGAGCATTCCTTCAGGGGTCACCTTAGCTGAAAACTTGTATGCTTTCATAGTCACTATTTACAGTGGAATGGCTACTGGTTGCATCTCCTTTTTTATAATAAATTAAATCGCTCTCCCGATCCCTCATCTCGAACCTGCGATCGCCCACAACTCCCAAACCAAAAACAATTCAGATCACCCTATAATGGTCATTCCCTAAGTTTCTCTGAACTAACCCCAAGAAGAGCTTAGGCATCTAAGATCACAACAGAGGGCTTCAGAGTTTAGGGTCATGCAATTCATCGATCAGGCAGAAATTCAGGTTCAGGCGGGTGACGGAGGCGATGGCATCATCGGCTTCAGACGAGAGAAATATGTCCCCGCAGGTGGGCCGTCAGGCGGAAATGGCGGCAGAGGCGGGTCTGTCATTCTCCAAGTGAGTGAAGACCTGCAAACTTTGCTAGACTTCCGCTATAACCGTCTTTATAAAGCAGAAAATGGGGAAAAAGGCGGAAATAACAAACGGACGGGCGCATCAGCCGATGATTTGATCATCGAAGTTCCTTGCGGCACCGTCATCTACGATGCTCAGACCGACGAGTTTCTGGGCGATCTCACCGAGAACGGTCAGATCTTTTGTGTTGCCAAAGGCGGTCGCGGCGGTGCCGGAAATCACTGTTTTCTCAGCAATCACAATCGCGCTCCCGAACGGGCACTGCCGGGACAAGAGGGCGAAGGTCGGTTTCTGCGATTAGAACTCAAGCTGTTGGCAGAAGTCGGGATCATCGGCTTACCCAATGCTGGAAAATCGACGCTGATTTCGGCACTGTCGGCGGCTCGTCCTAAAATTGCAGATTATCCGTTTACAACGCTGATTCCTAATTTAGGAGTCGTTCGCAAACCGACTGGAGATGGCACCGTATTCGCTGACATTCCGGGATTGATTGAAGGCGCACACACGGGGTTAGGACTAGGACACGACTTTTTGCGCCACATTGAGCGAACTCGATTGTTGCTGCATTTGGTAGACGCGACTTCAGACGACCCGATCGCTGACTATCACACCATCCATCAAGAACTGCAAGCCTACGGACGCGGCTTACCCGATCGTCCCCAAATCATTGCATTCAACAAGATTGATGCTGTCGATCCCGATCGCGATTTAGATGCGATCGCAGCGCAACTCAAAGAACTCACAGGTGCGCCTGTTTTTGTGATTTCTGCTGTCACCCGATCGGGGTTGGAGCCATTGCTCAACCAGGTTTGGCAAATGCTAGATGCAATGCAGGCAGAAGCTGAGGTCGAGCAAGCCTCCCTCATACCAATCAGTTAGGGTTGGGCGACTTTGGTTCTCTGCAAAGAGGTGCCTTGAGGGTTGGTTTGAGGACTGACCGGAGGCTGATTTGGCTGACCCGAATTTCCGCTGGTTTGAGCGGGTGCAGGTTGACTGAAATATTGATAGGTGAGGCGAGACACCTGACGAATCAGTTCTTCTGCACGTTCGTCATTGCGCGGACGCTTGACCATTGCCGCAATCAAATAACGCTTGCCGCTTGGCATATCGATTAAACCCACATCGCCGATCATGCTGCCAATGCTGCCTGTTTTGTGAGAGATCGTTGCGCCTTCGCCTAACCCGCTCGGCAGTAGGGAGTTATTAACGGTGTGGCGCATCAGATCTAACATGCGATCGCGCGATCGCATGGACAATAATTTGCCATTGCTGACCAGCCCCAACAGGGTCACGAGGTCTTGAGAACTGCTAGTATTGGTGCCCTCAACGTCGGGCAATCGATTCTGAATTGCGGTGCTGGTTAAACCCCACGATTGAAACCGCTGGGTGAGCGCTTCTTTGCCCCCTAAGCGATCGATCAAGAGATTGGTTGCTGTGTTGTCACTGACAGTAATCATCTTGGTCGCAGTTTCTAACGCGCTAAACTGCGACCCCACTGGCTGATATTGCATCTCACCCGACTCAGTTGCGATTAAGTCAGAGCGCATGGTCAGCATTTCATCAAGACGAATCTTGCCTGCATCAACATCTTGAAAGAATGCCACTAAGATAGGAAGCTTAATCGTGCTGGCACAGGGCAACGCAACTGAGGCATTGATATTGAGATAAGCATTGGTATCTAAATCAACGATCATCATGCCAGGGCTGAGTTGAGTCTGCTGGGCAACCAACGCTTGAAGGTTATTCTTTAAGGGCAACATCTCTTGCCCTAGTGTCAGCATTGGCAACTGATCGGCAGGCGTTGCAGAAACTGTAGCAGTTTGTTCAGTTTTTTCTGGTGAAGAAGCGCCTGCTGTAAAGTAACGAGCGGAGTCCCACGCTGACAAAATGGTGCCAGCCAAGACCCCCAAGCCAACCCCCAAAATGAGCAGCCGAGTGCCATAAACGATCGCGGTGCCCGATCGAGTCCGAGGGCGAGGCGGAGCGCTGGCAGACAGCCTAGAGAGCTTTCGAGGCGATCGGCTGCGGCGCTGAGGGTGTGTCCCAGTTGCGGGATTTGGCACTGGCTTAAGACGACGATTTCCAGTCGAAGAAGCTGCCTGTGTAGAGTTGCGTCGGCGATCGCGCTGTTCTCTAAGGCGATCGGGCCCAGACTTTAGTTTTTCGTCAAATTTTAGGGGTGCGCGAGTAGAAGGCGCACGATCGGCAGCAAGATTCTTTCCATTAAGAGCGGGAGCAGTCGCTGGTTTTCGACCTCGCGCTGGCTCTGATTTGCGCGATCGACGCTCTGCTGGACGAGGACGAGCCGTGGGTTGGGCAAGGCGGGGAGTGGGCAAGTTGCTAAAGCGCCTAGCATCCTGCTGATGGGGCGAGAAGCCGTCCTCAGATGGCATATTTAAGTCGTTGCCAGATTCCCGCATTGAGATAACCCCTGGTTGATGAAAGCGATCGATTGACAGGTTTTGAACGGTTATTATAAATGTCCTTTACATTTATGGGACATCTAATCTGAAAGCAAGCTTTTCTCAACAGATGTAGGGATTTTACATTGAGTTGGGCAAATTTGGCAGCCAGTGCAAAAATATTTAGAGCAATTTGGAGTCAGAACCAGGCGACTGATTTTGGGTGTTTAATGCCCATTCACCTTGCCGCAAGACTCCTCTTAATAAAGCGACTTCTGCTGCTGACGGGTAAGCGCGATTGAGCAGTCGTCTAATTTTTTCCATGCGGCTGTTGGCGGTGTGAGGGTGAAGATAGCCAATTTTTAGCAAGAGACGTTCGAGGTGCTGACAATAGGCTTCGATCGCGTCGAGAGAGGCTGGTTCTAGAGTGCGGGTGTCAGGTGCAAAAGAGCGAATTTCTGACCTCTGATCATCGAGTGCTTGAGATAGTTCATAGCAGCAAATCGCCACTGCCTGCGCCAAATTTAATGACGGATAAACCGCGCTAGAGGGGATATAAACAAACCGTTGAGCATAGTTGAGTTCTTCATTGCTAAGTCCTCGTTCTTCGGCTCCAAAAATCAGCGCAGTTTGCCCGTCTGCTTGAAAGTTTTCTAATAGCCAGGGAAGGGCATCTCTGGGATGCTCAAGGGGAGTGGCGATCGCGCGAGTTCTAACTGTAGTCGCGATTGCTCGGTGACATCCTTTCAATGCGTCTGGCAAAGTCTTTGTGATCTGCGCGGCTTCTAACACATCGTCTGCGTGGACTGCCATTTGTCGAGCTTCTGCGGAGCCGGGATCACACTGAGGATTGACTAAAACGAGGTGAGATAGCCCCATATTTTTCATGATCCGAGCGATCGAGCCGACATTCAGCGCCCCGGCTGGCTCTACTAAGATAATGCGGACTCGATCGAGGGCAGATTCAGTCATTTCAGAGAAATTTGAGGAATTCTTAGGATCGCAGATTAAATAATATTGGTTCCTTGCAACGTCAATGGGAACTGCCGTGCCATGCCCTTACACAAATTCTGGCTTTATTTAAAAAGAGCTTTAATTTACGCTGTAATTGAAATAGCTCAACCTGCTTCAACATTCTCTCAATTATGGGACGCGATCGCTCTAAGTCTGATTTGCCGACCAAAGTCTGTCCTGTTTGCGATCTGCCTTTCACCTGGCGCAAAAAATGGGAGAAAAATTGGGATGAGGTGAAATATTGCTCAGAACGGTGCCGTCGTCGTCGCTCTGAGGCAAAAGAATAGGGACGTACCGGAAGTACACCCCTATACTCACAATCTTGATTAAGGGCGACTTGACACTGACCGGGAGCCACTTTGCTCGGCATACATCGCTCTTAGCACCATTGCCGGATCAACCCACTGTCTCGAATATTTTAAGCCCCAGTGAAGGTGAGGCCCAGTAGTGCGCCCGGTCATGCCCACGCGGCCGATTCGAGCACCTGCGGGAATCATTTGACCTTCCCAGATCTGGAGACCGCCATTACGATCGCTCAAATATTGGCCATTTCCGTTGGTTTCGACGTGTCCATTCATATGGCAATAGATGTGTTCCCACTCGCCAGACTGAATGACGATCGACGTGCCGCAAGCCGTATTATCAGTGACCTCAACGACTTTGCCTGCCCACCAACTGCGAATATAGCTGCCTTCAGGAGCCGCCATATCTAACCCTCGGTGAAACTCTTGATTGGACGATCCATCAGGCGATTGACGATAGCCAAAAGGAGACGTATAGCCCTGGAAGTTTTCGACCGGAAAGGACGCGCCTTGCCAAGTGCCACCCACCGCTACCTGAGTTGAGCTGGGTTCTGAAGCAGTCGCGTTGCCTTGACTCCATCCCAGCAAAATGGCGGTTATAAAACTCAGCCCTGCCAGGAGAATCAGATGTCTTTTAGAAACTGATTTGAGTAAGGTCATTAATTTCAGGACTTGCTGCATTCTTTCGCTCCTCAATAGGTGACTGCTCAGGGGAGAGTAAATCGATCGCCGTGAATGCACAGAGCGATCGTGTAGCCCAATCCTGTTTTTGGCTTGGGTTGTTTGATCAAGGCTCATTTAAGCACAAAAGCACTAGTTCAGCCCGGAAATCTACCCTTAAGTCTTTCTCAAGGCAGTGGACAAAACAAGGATACTTTACTAAATCTTTATTATTTAAGCGTTAAATTTACAGAGACAAGCGGCTTTGTTGCATGATTGCAAAAAGAGACAGGATTGGACTTGAGGAAGTCCTTAATTAAGCTTCAACCTCATAGCTGTCGGGTTTACAGATCTGGATCATGCGATTGAGTGCAGCACCCTTGATGAACAACTCTACCGCTTGATGATCAAACTTGCGAATGCTCAGATAGCTCCCAAAGGAGAGGGCTAGGGTGAGGGCAAGAAGTTGCACATGAAGCGATCGTGAACACTGTTGCAAACGGAGGTAATCATGTCAGTTCAAACTCAAGCCATACACCTTACCCATTTCAATCAAAGCCGGATCGACGTTACGAATCCCGTGAAAGGTGTTGAGTTGACATACTCACCGGGCTAAAGCAGCAGTGATTCTTGACGCGTCATTGACTGATGCTACCGAGGTAGTCTTACTCTGTCTCAACGTCCGTTTAGAGTCTCCCAATGCCCTATGGCGACTTTGATTTATATTTTTAGCGGCGTTCTCATCTCTATCGTGTTCAGTGCCACAGTTTAAGCACTTGACAGTACGAATTTTAAGATCGAGTTTACCCCATCTAAAACCACAATCTGAACAGATCTGGCTAGTCGGTTCCCATCGATTAACGACGTGAAATTCCCTACCATATTTTTCAGATTTAGCCTCACACAGCGTTCTGAACTCTCTCCATCCTTGTAGACTAATTGATCTAGCAAGCTTGTGATTTTTGACCATGCCTGACCCATTCAAATCTTCTAAAACGATAGCTTGATTCTCGCTAACGATTTTAGTTGAAAGCTTGTGTAGGAAGTCTTTGCGAGTGTCAGCAATCTGATTGTGAAGCTTTGCAATCTGTAGACGGGTTTTGTGTCTACGATTCGATCCTTTTTGTTGCCGTGCTAACTTCTTCTGAAGTCTGCGAACTTTACGATCAAGCTTTGCGTAATTAGGGCTAAAAGCCTTTTCACCATTGCTCATGACTGCAAAAGTTTTAATTCCCAAGTCGATCCCGATACTTTGGTTTTTGGCATCGATTACGACGGGTTCAACGTCTACCACAAAGCTGAGAAAATAGCGGTTAGCACAATCTTTGATCACCGTGACTGAGCTAGGATCAGACGGTAATTTCCTAGACCATATTGGTTTTAGGTATCCAATTTTAGCCAGATACACCGATTCACCTGTAATTGCGAAACCCGATTTAACAAAAGTTGCAGACTGAGAATTAGTTCTCTTCTTAAACTTAGGAGAGCTTAACTTTTTACCTTTTCTCTTCCCTTTTAGAGAATCAAAATAGTTTTTGTAGGCTGTATCTAAGTTTTTAAGAGATTGCTGCAACGGTACAGACGAAACCTCTTTCAACCATTCTCTTTCTACCGTCTTTTTAGATTGAGTGAGTAAAGCTGAAAGCTTGTTGTATCCCTGATACTTGTCTTTCTTGCTGAGAGCTAGTGCATCGTTCCAAACGACCCGAACGCAACCAAACAACTGAGCTAAACTCTGTTGCTGTTGGTCGGTCGGATAGAAACGACACTGATATCTAGCTTTCATGCCTGTGTTAGAATTGGTCTGTTAATTCATTATATGTTGGTCTACAACGAATGACAACCCAATTACGGAAAGAAAGACATAGTATTTCGAGTCTTAAGATACATTTGGTCTGTGTCACCAAATATCGTAGGTCTGTTTTTACATCTGAAAGCCTTGCAGTAATTCAAAAATCATTCATAGAAGTAGGAGAAAAGATGGGCTTTCAGGTTTTAGAATTCAATGGTGAAGCTGATCATATTCACGTTTTGATCGAGTTCCCTCCTAAGCTTTCAGTCTCTCAAATTGTCAACGCTCTTAAAGGAGTTTCTAGCCGTCGCTATGGTCAAGCTGGATATCCTAAACCCTACGGTAAGGATGCACTGTGGAGTCCTAGCTATTTTGTTAGCTCCGTTGACGGCGCTCCGATTGAAGTTCTTAAGCAGTACATTATGAATCAAGAAAAGCCGTCCTAGAAGGACGGGGTTTTAGACCCATCTCTCTGATAAATGGGAACAGCGCGGGCATTTGTTCTGGGTGCGGGTTCTTGCCCTGCATGGATTTGGAGGGTTTTAAACTGGAGTGAGTCAGATGTAAAAGCTCCTATCGAATGTCAGGTTTTTAATAAGCGGATGGCACAAAAAATTGTTCGTTTCGAGGCGATCGCACGTAGTTGCCTGCCAACTTACGAGGCGCTAACTCTAAGGGTGGGGGAGTCATATCCTCATAGGGAATTTTACTCAGAATATGCCTGATGCAGTTGAGCCGAGCGCGTTTTTTATCGTCTGCTTCTACCGTAAACCAAGGGGCTTCTGGAATATTAGTGTGAACAAACATGGCATCTTTTGCCTGAGAATATTCCACCCAGCGATCGCGCGATTCTAGATCCATTGGGCTGAGTTTCCACCGTCGCGCTGGGTCGATCGTTCGAGACTGAAATCGCCGCTCTTGTTCTTCATCGCTGACTGAGAACCAATACTTCAGCAATACAATGCCTGATCGCACCAGCATCCGTTCAAATTCGGGACAGGAGTGTAGAAATTCTTGATATTGATCATCCGTGCAAAAGCCCATCACGTGTTCGATCCCGGCGCGGTTATACCAACTGCGATCGAACAATACAATTTCTCCTGCACCCGGTAGATGAGAAACATAGCGCTGAAAATACCACTGTGTCTTCTCACGATCGGAGGGTGTACCCAAAGCGGCTACCTGACAACCTCGCGGATTGAGAGGTTCAGAAATTCGTTTGATTGTGCCACCTTTACCCGCCGCATCCCGTCCCTCAAACAAAATGACCAGGCGGAAACCCGTTTGTTTGATCCAATACTGCAACTTGACTAATTCTATTTGTAGACGGCTCAGTTCTTGTTCATAAAACTTGTTCTTGAGCTTGACAAGTCTTGTTGGTGATTGATCGTTTAAAGCGGTGTTGCCATCCAGTTTTTTCTTCTTTTTCTTCTTGGGGGAGTTTTCCTCTAAAAATGGCGTGACTTGATGGTCGTTCTGTTCGATCGCAGCGTCGTTCTCGTTGTCTGACATGGTGCGTTTCCTTATTGGAAGGACTAAAAGGATTGTAATTAAAAAATTTTCCTTTCAAGGTCAAGTCTGAATGATCTTTACATTCCTGCGGATGGTTCAGATCAATTCTTTGGATTTCGGTCTACGAGTTCTGCGATCGCTGCTCAAAGCATTGCCTAACCAAATCGTCCGCTCACATAATCGGCGGTTAAAAATCTGCTCAGTTGGGCTAAATTCGACGAGGTTGACTCGCCGCTTGCCACTCTCATCAGTCTCAGTGTTGAAGAATGCTGTCACATCAGCAATGTGCGTGGCTTGCTGCATAGTGTGCGTCACCAGGATGATTGTGTACTGCTGCTAGTTCTTCTGTGCAGAGTTCTTCAATCTCGCGGGTAGCAATCGGATCTAATGCCAAGCAGAGTCATTAAAATAGGCAACTCCAACCGTTAGTAACTGAGCAATTAAGCAGAGATTAAAGGCAATTGAAGTTGCACAAAAACCGATCTGTACCCAACGTGCGGGAGTTTGCGCTGCTTTGCAGATACCGTAAGGGTCGCGATCAACTTCAGAATTCGTGATCATGCCAAACTGCCTGTTTTACTTTTAAACCCAATGTCCCCGCAGCATATAATATTGCTTTCTTCACTAAGTCAGACCCGGCTTTTTCGGGTGAACCCACATCGAAGGGCGGGGCCGGATCGTACTTCATTAAGAGTTGAGCGATCTTGGCGGCTTCATCACCACAAAGCACTCCAGCGATCGTGAGACCAAAATCAATGCCTGCCGTCACACCTCCACCCGTCTAGTCAGCTAAACATCGTCGCGTAGTTATGATCAAGGACATCTAGTGGAGGCGACGTGACTTGAATCAAGTCATGGGTGGTCGGATGGCTAAAGGTCAAATGCATCGCGTGAAGATGATAGCCACAATCTCCTGGCACAGGCAATTCACCTGTTGCTGATGGCGTAAATGTTTTTGGGATGCCTCCGATCGTATACAGCGGGTCACCCACTAATGGATATCCCGCCGCCGCTAAATGAATCCGAATTTGA
Source organism: Phormidesmis priestleyi ULC007 (assembly GCF_001895925.1). Lineage (GTDB taxonomy): Bacteria > Cyanobacteriota > Cyanobacteriia > Leptolyngbyales > Leptolyngbyaceae > Phormidesmis_A > Phormidesmis_A priestleyi_A. The sequence continues at coordinate 26,245 of NZ_MPPI01000050.1, forward strand.
TGCGGTCGCCCCGTCAGAATATTCACCTCTAACAGCGCGGTGTCTTCATTGCGACGCAGTACTTGACAGTCACTCTGGGCAACCAATCCGTCTGGATGGGCGGCGTAAATGTAGCCCAAAACTGGATGGGGAAGTTTGCCGATCGGGTGCGTCACCGTGAAGCAATTAGGCATTGAAGTTCCAGTCGCTAAGGCGCGATAGACTTTTTGAATTTGATGCGATCGCATTTGTTGATTGAGGGATGCACGGGCGTGGCTCGATCGTGCCAGCAATACCAGCCCTGATGTGCCACGACCCAGACGATGGATCGGCACCGGAGTCTCGTGGGGATAGTGGTGTTGAAGTTGCTCTAACAACGTGTGTTCTAAAAACCCGCCACCTGGTAAGACGGGTAAGCCTGACGGTTTGGAGACGACTAAAATATCAGCATCTTCAATCATCACTTTAAACGTGAGCGGCACCTCTGGTTCTTGCCAGGGCGGACGGTTATAGAGAAGTCGATCGCCTCGTTTCAGGATTGTGTGATCTGTTGTCTCTGATCCATTCAGTAAAATCTTACCCGTTACAATTCGGGTTTGCCATTCTGCACGATTAGAATGCTGATAGCGTTGAGTGTAATATTCTAAAACCGTACAGTTTTCAGTTAATTTATCGATTCGTTCGCGATACGTCCAGCCGTGATTCATAGCTTATTGTTTTGCACTAACTTGCAAAATTTGATTCCCACCCTTCTGAAATTCGTAGGGCACTTGTTTGGTGTGTATCGAGTAACCTTGTGTAGTTAATTCTTGCATGATAGGCTCTAGAAAGGGTGATAGTTCTCCGGTCATATTGACAAGGAGCGGGAAGATTTTTACGATCGTGGCAACTCGACACATCTCAATGATCGACGCAAGATGAAACTCAAACGACAACTGATCAGAGTATAGAAATAAGAAATGGGAACACAACGCTAAATCAAACTGCTGTGAATCAAAGGGTAAATCAGGCAATGATTCTTGCTGATAACGCCTTTGTTGCAGCCCTAACGGAAAGTCGGCTAAAAACTGCTGCATCGCCGCCATGCGAATTTGGCCCAGTTTTTCAGGAGACTGGATGGTAGTCCAAACAAAGTTATCACGATTGACCTCGGTTGTTTTGATCACGATCGGATAAGTTTGATCAATCCGTTGAGAAATCTCATTAACCGAAAATTGATAGAGCGGATCACACGAAATCACCGAATTGCCTTGCTGCGTCATCTCGGCATTAAAGCTAGCAGGCCCGCCGCCACAGTCGAGAATTTTAGACTGCAAATCTGTCTCTGTGAGATCAAACATTTGACAATATTCTAAGCACGATCGGCCCCATGGCACTACTTGTTCAAGTCGCATAGTTTCCTCTAGGTGTGGTGGGTATTTCTGGGACGAGCAGCCGTCCTGTGTAGCCTGCTTTGCGGTAGGTCTCTAGCACGGTTTGAGCGATCGTACCTGCCTTACCTTGAGTCACCAGGGCCACACACGCCCCGCCAAATCCTCCCCCGGTGATTCGGGCCCCAAACACATCAGGCGTTGCTTGCAAAATCGATACCAGTTGATCGATACCTGCGATCGAGACTTGATAATCATCTCGCAGACTGGCATGAGAGGCATTCATTAACTCTCCAAATCGGACGGCTGTAATCTCTTGTTTGGCTTCTAACACGCGATCGTTTTCAGTAATGACGTGTCGCGCTCGTTTTTTTAATAGTTCAGATAGCGTTTCAATTTGCATTAAGTCTGTGATGTCTCGAAGCGCTTTCACTCCTAATTGCTTTGACGCTTCTTCGCATTCTGCGCGACGTTGGTTATAGCCACTCCCTGCCAGCGTTCGCGGAATACCACTATCAATCACAAGAACTTCGGCACCTGCTGGGAATGGAAGCAATTCACGATCGAGCGATCGCGTGTCTAAAAACAACATGTGCTGGGTATCTGCAAGGCTAGATGCCATCTGATCCATAATGCCGCACTGCACACCTGCATATTCAATTTCGGCTTGTTGAGCGAGTTGAGCAATGTGAATGTCGTCGAGATCGAGAGAAAGGAGCGATCGTAGCCCCCGCAGCAAGGCAACTTCTAACGCGGCACTGCTCGATAAGCCAGACCCGATCGGAACTGAAGAATTCACATAAACATTCAACGGCGGAATCGAATATCCAGCTTGTTCTACGACTCGAAGACAGCCCAACGAATAGCTTGCAAAGCCTTGCGGAATCGGATCAGTTGTTGTTAAACTCACCAATTCTTCAAGCTCGTGAGAGTAAAAATGATGTTGATGATTGGGGCTGAAACCGAGCTGCACGATCGTGGTTTGAGGAATCGCGGTGGGCAGCACAAAACCGTCGTTATAATCCGTGTGTTCGCCCAAAAGATTGACTCGTCCGGGCGCACTTGCTTCGACGTTAGGTGCAGCATTAAAAATCTGTTGAAACGTGATCATAGAATCTTTTCATGGATTTAGCGGTTGAAGATCGGTGTAGTCAGGAATGGGTTGTTGAGTGACGATCGCGTAGAGAACATCAGGATCGAGGTCGGCTCCATTGTCCCAAACGATCGTGCCGAGATCAGGGTTAACCCGGACGGTGGCAAAGTAGGCAGGATCTTGAAGCGGGGCGAAGATGCCAGAGAAGGTGATGATTTGGGTGAGGTCGATCGTACCTTCGATACCGTCCTCAAAGCGAAGGTGGATCTGGTAGGGAGAGATAGGGTGAGCGCTGATGATGTCTTTGAGCATAGGTTTACTCCAGAGGAGCGATCGGTTCTAGCGGTTCGGATTGTCTAGCTCGTTCCCAGTTAGCGAGAAGTTCATCCTGGTGTTCGAGTGCCCATTCTTTGACGAGGCTAAAGACACGGGCAGAGAGATTGCCTTGCAGAACGGTGAAAGTTTGTTTATGGGGAAACGATCAATAGAAGGGTAGAGGTGACTGACATCGCAAACAGATTACTCCGAGGCTACAGATTTTTGATTTCAAACTGTAACTGTGAACGGTAGAAACGGGTGCGACCTTTATTTGATACCCTTAGAGCGCAATGGAAAAGCCATATTGATTCAGCTTGTTCCAGAATTGATCCCAACGGGTTGAGGTTAAGACTAACGCTCTCAAACT
>NZ_MPPI01000053.1 GCF_001895925.1 Phormidesmis priestleyi ULC007
AACTTACGAGCAGCAGTATCAGGAACGAATGGTCAAAAACCTCAAGAAAAAGGCGATGGCGCTTGGATTTGACCTCGTTGCTAAACCTGCTCTCCCGGAGTGTGTTTCTTAGGAGAAAACCCAACTGTTGGAGTTTGGTAAGCGTCGAACTTGGCAGGTATTCCGGGAGGGGGGAAGTCCCCCGACCTTTGATTTTCTGGGCTTCACCCACTACTGGGGCAGAAGCCGGAATGGGAAAGCTCGATTGAAGCGCAAGACCTCAAAGAAAAGATTTCGTCGTGTTCTGGTGTCCATCAATCAATGGTTGCGCCAGGAACGGAACGCGCACAAGCTGCCAGAACTCTGGCAAGCATTGGGGCGAAAGTTGCGGGGACATTTCAATTACTTTGGGGTCACTGACAATGGTCAGGCACTCTACCGCTTTGAACGGGCAGTCCGCAGACTGCTGTTGAAGTGGTTGAACCGCCGCAGTCAGCGTCGCAGCTTTACGTGGGAGAGCTTTGAGCGCTACCACGCTAGGTATCCCCTCCCGAAACCGGGTCGCTTAGTGTCACTCAATCCCATCTGGTGAAAGACCGAATGAAGAGGCTTGTGCGGGAAAACCGCAGGCAGGCTTCTGTGAGGGGGAGGCTCCCAAGGGTGCAGGGCTGAATCTTGTGACACTCTCGCGTTCCGAAAGGTGAGAGCAACGGGGAATACAAAGCAAGCCTAAACATTTCAGGAGTCCTCTCTACTCGACCGGGAACGCCGAGTTGGGTGAGCAAGGCTTCTACGACTTTGATCTCGCTCTCCTGAGCATTCTCGAATTGCTGAAGGGCGACGACTACCCCCTGCCGCTGACTGTAAACCGACACTAAATTGACAAAACTTTGATAAGACGAGTGTGCCTGTTCGACCGTACCTTTGATACTCTTGCCATCGACTGCCAGCCAATCTCCCGCTTCGATGCCCATCTGTTCGGTTGCCCATTGATTAAAGCACTCGCTCAAGCGCTCAAAGTTTAACTGCTCAAACAATCGTCGAAACGTGGAATCGGAAGGCAACCGCTTTGAAGGGATCCTCAAGCGCTCACCTCATTCCCCAGAGTGCCGCACACAGAAGTCTTCCAAGGCACTGTAACCCTGGCACTCGCTCAACGTGCCCAGGATGACGAGTCATAGCATGAGCCACAGGGATACCGTCTTCCCCGCAAGGCTCGATAGTCTTCCACTGTCTTGAGATAATCAATCAAGGTTTTTGCCATAAACCGAGAGCCGAAATTAGGAACCTCCCCATCCTAAATTTTCTTCATCACAACGAATTAGCCCTACTTTGCACCGGGGGCGTTTGCACTCGAATGATGAACCCCTTATCTCGCACCCAGTAACCAGAGATGAAAGCCAGAACAATCAGGGCTGCAACTATCAGACCGCTCGAAAAGGTTCCATCGTCTCGGTGGTAGTTCACTTCTTGCCCTCCTGCATCTGGAGAAGCTTGAGCGGAAACCCAGTGAAATACTGCACAGCCAGGCATCCACCTAGACACAGCCACGTCATTGCAAACCAGGCTAGAAGACGTTTTGAGTGGTCAGTCATTGCTGAAAAACTCCATCTCGCAACTGACAGGGAATCGAGACTAGCAGCGTCATGGCATCGGCATCGGTGCAGTCAGTGACGCGATAGACCCCGCTCGGAGATTGAAAATAGGCATTCGATCCACCGATCCACTGCTTGCCTGCAAGGTCAGCGCGATCTCCGCTGAGATATTCGACATAGCCGAGATTGGCATGGGTCGCTCGTTCTGAAAGGTAGTAGACATAGGACTCCATCAAGGTCTGACCCATTGAGGAGGTCATCTTGACGGCCCCGTTGCCGACATCTAAGCCGATGGGTGTGACTTGGCTAATAGTGGCAGCATTGGGCAAGCTGGCTTGATTGGTTTAAGCGATCGTGGGGCTGATGGTCGCATTCATAAAACTTCAATTCCTTTCGTGAGGATCTTTTGAGATACTTTCAGGCGCATGGAAAAGGAGGGGTCATTCTGTGACATCTCTAACCCGTTTCTGCCTTTTTTCGCCTGCCTACGAAATCGATGATAGCATCTAATTAGATTACGCTAAATTCTAATTAGAAGACTTTGAATCGTTGTAAACGTATGGAGGCTAAAATTCAGATGACTCAAGCATCTCAAGCTAATATGGCTAAGTTCAGTGTAAACGTGCCCGATCAAATTGGTGAAGATTTGCAGCGATGGGCTGATGAAGAGGGTAGACCACGCGCTAACCTTGCAGCATTTCTAGTTGAATTAGCTGTAAGACAGAAGTATCCAGAGAAGTACCCACCGGAAAAACTGGTGAAAACGACTGATGTGATGGTAGGCAAGTAGGCATCATGCTGCAAGACCCAGACAAGCCCTTTGAGGAGTGGGAGCAAGAAGTTAGGGCATAGACTATCGATGAAGCCAAAGCGAAGTGTCAAGCGATCGCAGACGGACAAACCCTCACCGATCTTCTGACCGTAACTCAAGCAACTGTAACGCCCTATAAAAGCACTTATCGATTCATCTGTTGGTTTAGAAGTGAAAGGAGCGATAACGATGACGACAGCAACACTGGAAGTTAAGGGACTGCGAACCGTTCGCTACATCCCAAAATCAGGAGAACATCAGCTATCGATTAATCTAGGTTTAGCCGATGCCTCCACCGTGTTTGAGTTTGCCAAACAGATCGGAGTGCAGCCAGAAATCGTACAGATTCCCTCAAAGTCTGGCATCGAAATTCATGCCCTGCTGATTTGTGAATCTCTTGATACCTCCCCTTTATCTGAAGGTATCAAGTTGAGTAACAAGTTAGATGAGTTGACAGAGCAGATTAATCCTGATGCAATTCGTCACGTCTACGGCAGAACTCAGGCAGCTTAAATGGCAAAAAGTCCCTACCACTAAGAGCAAGGGTAAATAGGAGAGCGATCATCCATGACGCAACTACTTGAAAAAACTACCGACCAGCGCATCGTTCTCCAGGGAACGTGGGAAAAGTTCAAGCTGATGCAGCAGGCATCGGAGGACTCTCCTGGCGTGCGACTGGCTTATTACGAGGGAATGATCGAAGTCTTTATGCCCGGATTCCAGCACGAGAACTTTTCAGAAATTATTGGCTATCTCGTGACCACGTTTCTGTTATCCCAAGGCATTGCCTTCGTCCCGTCTGGTTCCGTCACCCAGGAGCGCGAGGGAAAAGCCTCGGCTCAGGCAGATAAGTCTTACTGTCTAGGGGGCGCAAAGCCGATTCCTGATTTATCCATTGAGGTCATTTTTACGAGTGGCAACGCCAATAAGCTGGCTCGATATCAGGCTTTAGGCGTGTCCGAGGTCTGGTTTTGGCAGGATGGTGTCCTCACGTTGCATCATCTGAGAACCCATCGCTACGAGCGGATTGACCGTAGCGAGCTGCCTGGACTCCAGCAGTTGGATGTAGACCTCCTACAACGCTGCATTCTGATGGCTGAGACTGACTTTCCCTTGGCTGTTCAAACCTTTCAAGCCTCTATTGGAAGGAAGTAGGGGTTGAGCCGACATAAGACCAAGAAGGTGCAACATGGGCTGGAAAGCCTTGTCACGTTGAGCTTCTGGATCAAGCTCCAGGCAAGGGGAAAAGCGTCAAAAATCTACGACAGAATCAGGCTTTCAGCCCTTTCTTGCACTAAATTGAGCGTATATCGGCTCAACCCCTATATGATCCAGAAGATAACTTTGATCCCCAAAGCTCCCATGTAATTCCGGCATTGATTCGTAAGGTGTGTGAGGCGCAGCAACGGGGTGAAGTTAGGATACCAGTGTGGGGAGATGGCTCACCGACCCGCAAGTTCTTATATTCTACGGATGCAGCCCGTGGCATTGTGATGGGAACCAATTTCTACAACGACTCAGAGCCAGTAAATTTGGGGACAGGCTATGAAATTTCGATTAAAGACCTGATCGATCTGATCTGCGAAGTGATGGGTTATGACGGTGAATTAGTATGGGAAACGGATAAACCTAACGGGCAACCCCGCCGTTGCTTAGATACGCAGAGAGCAACAGAAAAGTTCGGCTTCATAGCTGAAATGGACTTTCGCCAAGGACTGGAGAAAACAATTGAATGGTATCGTCAGCAAGCTGGTAGTCCTATTTCTTAAAGGATGAAGAATAATCGTTATTTTTAGAAGGCTTGCTAGGTAAGGCTTTCAGAATTAGGCTTTTTCTCTGTCCTTTACATAAGGGCACTACCAGTAAGTTTGAGACAAAGTTATCTTGCGTAAGAGCGTAGCATTCGGTACTCGATCTGCGGATTTTGCAAGCTCAACTATCAAGCTCTTACCAGTGTTGGCTGTGAACAGATAGGAGAGGTGGAGGCGATAGGTCATCGTGGAGGGTGTTCTTGGCTTCTCGTTCTTCATGCCAGCGTAAGCCTAGAAAGCAAGCGATCGTGAGCATCTGTCCTGGTTCCTCCATTTGAGTGATGATGAAACCCAGAACTGCTGTAGAAAGTAGCAAAAACTTGCAAAAATCATCTACACAAATCCTGCGCCACACAATAGAGCTGAGGTAGAGATAGGCTGCCAAACCAACCAACCCCAAATCTCCCCAGATCCCCACCCACGTGAACATGGGGAAATACATGGTAGATTCCCGCGAAAGCCATCCCGCTGGACCTAAGATAATCTGCCAAAACGCCTCAGACGCAGGATGAATTGTTGCACCGAGTGGTAGTAGCAGTGCCTTATAATCCCTTAGAATCCATCCGCCTAGACGAGTAGCGGTGTGACCTGGACCAAGCCCAAAAAGCCAGTTTAACGGTGTTGTGTAGTAAGCAGGAATAACGCGAAATGCTGAGGTCTTGAGTATAGTTGCTTCTCCGTCAGGACCATAGAGATTTTGCTCTGCCCGACCCGTTGTAAAATTTCGATAGGGCTCTAACGGTTCCCAGTCTGTATAAGCAAGCGCCCAATAAAATAGGCAAACTATCAGAATGAGTGGAATTATGTACATCAATATTTTTGCAGGTTTTTTGACATTTGTTAAAACCACGAGCAGCCAGCCTGCAAAAAACGCTACAAATATTTGCTTTGAGTCGGAAACGGACGTTTGATAGAAAGCCGCTATTAATAGAGCGATCCGCTTCCAAAGAGGAACCGTCTTAAAGACATTGAAAAAATACAGGGCGAAGTATAGCGAAACAGTACAAGATATATAGTTTCCGGCACTCCCACCTTTGGATGCGAAGACACCCGCAATATTGTCTGTGATCAGTTGACCTCCTTGAGCGCCAGGATAAAGCCCTACAGGCAGAAGAATAGACTGAGCAATTGCTAAGATCAAATTAAATAGGCAGAAACCCACTATCCAACTTCTAAATCTCTTTAGGTTTTCACCTGCTAAGGGAAGAGCCACTATAGCGATTAACAGCAAGAAGGGTTCTCCATTCAGCATAAATTGGAGAAAGATGTTTAAAAACCCCGCATCATTGATCAGCGCACTCGCAGTCATGCAGGTAAGCAGGATACCTAAACCAACGATGAGTTCCCAAGCGATCGCAATTTGTTGACGATTTTTAACCCGCGTTTGCAGTAGCGCAATGACTACGACAATTGGAACGACTCCAAAATGAACAAAGTTAATGGGTGGGGGACCTCCAAAGTAGGTTAAGAGACGCGGGAAAAAAGCAGTAGCAAATCCTATCAAGATTAGTGTAGAACTTCTAACTATTCCTTTCTTTTTTTTATAGACTACTACTTGAGAACTCATAAATTAATTACGCTTAAAATTAACCAAAAGTCATGCTTAGTTAAGGAGAAGTAAAATTATTGGACTGAGGTGTAGAAATTCAAGAGTTGCTGAGCGACACTCGCCTTTGAAAACCGGGTATCCGCAGAAAGTCGGTTCATAGCAGGTTGCGAAAGCACAAAAGTCATCGCCTCTGTAAGATTGTAGACAAGATCATTGCTCAATTCAAAATAGTTACAGTTAGAGGAACCGACCTCTTGAAAAATGGGGATATTTGAACAGACTACTCTCGGCGATAATGATAGAGCTTCGACTAAAGGCAAACAAAACCCTTCGGTAGAGGAAGGAATAACGAAGAGTTCACAGTTTTGGTATAGCCAACATAATTCCTCATCTGTAATAGAAGAGAGAAGCAGCACCTGTTCCTGCAAAGCAAACATTTGAATTTGATATAGGATATTCTCTGTTTCTGGTCCAGAACTACCAACAATCAGTAGTTTGGTTGCGGGTTTTAGAACGCTATTCTTTTGCAAGTTGTGATAGGAGTGGATCAATAAATCTAAATTCTTGTTTTTTCGATGCTGACCCACACAAAGAAGAAACCTAAACTTCTCGTCGGGAAAAACTTTTTCAGGAATTTTAGGACTGACATGGCTGAAATCTACATAGTTATAAATTACAGTTGTTTTCTTACAAGAATCAATGTGTGGGAAATAATGCTTAAGAGACTCTAAAGTCGATTTAGAAACACAGGACAGTCCATCACTCTGGTCAACACATTGCCTTAAAGACCAGCGATTAAACCACACTTGGGGATAGCCAAAATTCTCTGGACATTCATAAGGATAGAGATCGTGAATGGTTGCGACTACTGGTGCCTTAAACCACTGCCGAAGGAATGGGAAGGGAAAGGACAAGTGAATGATATCGGGTTGTAGGCGATCGGCTAATTTTGGCAATCCAAATAAGAACCAACGATTTCTTGAAAGAGAACTGTTATTAATGGATACGCTAATTAGATTGATTTTGGATGAAAAAAGCTTGAACGTCTCTTCAAAGTAACTTTTTTGCCATTCGCCTACAATCAGCGTCACCTTGGTAACTTCATCCGTTTCTGCCAGACATTGTGCCAAGTTTGCAGCATGTCTGCAAACGCCAGTAGGCTTTAAGGGGCGATGCAAGGCTGCAACTAGAATGTGCATTGTTCATTATACCTAGTCAATTGTAAGTGTGAGCAAACAACTTCCCCTTCGCTTCCCAACTGTAGAATTCTTTGACTTTTTGCTGTCCTGCCTGACCCATTTGAACGCACAGGCTACTGTCTCCAGCCAGCTTAATCATCGCTTTGGCTAGATCGCTGACGGCTTGTTCTGGATTGTCTGCTGCAACTTTGATGCCGATTGCCGCTGTGACCAGTTCTGATGGACCACCCAAGTCGAGACAAATGATGGGTCTACCAGATGCCATTGCCTCCAAAGGCACCCATCCGCCTGAATCATGCAAACTCGGATGCACTAGGACAGAACATTGCCCCAGCTTGACCAACACTTCCTCACGCGGCAACAGTCCCCAAAATTTTACTTGAGTGGCAATCCCTAAATCGAAGGTAAGCGTTTGCAAACGCTCTAACTCAGGTCCCTCGCCTAAAATCCAGTACTCAGCATCGGGGAGATTGGCTTGGGCAAATGCCCGCAGTCCCAGGTAAATCCCTTTCCAATGGAGAAGACGGGCAATATTAATGAATCGGACTGGAGAATTGGTTGGGGTCGGGCACTGGCTGAGTTGTTCGATCTCAAGTTGTGAGATGCCTGATTCTGACAAGCGCTCAACATTGGGTGCCCCCAATTTCCGCAGGCGTTGGGCAGTATCTTCGGTAGTCGCATAGGCGATCGCACTTCGTTGAGCCGTTAGCCGAGTAAACAAATCCAGTTCTCCGAGCGATCGCCATGCCCAACGCAATGACTCATAGAGCTTATTTTTCCAGCTAAAGTCAGTCCAAAACGATAATGGAGCAGATTCACCACCTCCTACAGGTCCCCAGATAAATGGAATCGGCAGGAGGGCTAGAAAACTGGGCGAGGAGTAACGCACAAATGTGACATGGTGGATCAGATCAAAGCCGATCTCGCGGTGCAGTTTGCGTCCGACAAAATATGCCTGGATTTGCCAGAGATAGTAGTGAAGTTGCATGGCACCAGACTGTCCCCAGCGGAGGCTGTCTTTCCAGAAGGGCAGGGTGAAGTAGACAAAATGCAGGTTAGGAATGGGGTTAGCAGCCAGTTCGGCTTCAATTGCGGACTGACTCTCATCGGGTCTGGTGAATACCCAAACTTGATGATGCTTGGCAACTTCTCGCGCCACGTTCCAACCAACGCCTCGCTCAGATCCTTTACCGGGTTCACATGAATAAGCGGATATGAGAACATTCATCACCAAGGTGCCTCGTCTTTATGACCTGCTTAAACTTTTCTGAAACATCTGGCTAGCACCCTTAGGGGGATTTTAGAGGGACTGTGTTTGCAGCACCCTGCGATACTGGAGTGCTAACCTCACAGGTTATTTCACGATTGTTGCATTTGATCCGCTCGATCACTTCCAAGAAAGCATCAACTTCAAAGTATAGATCTTGCCCATAGAAGACTTCCTTAGAGCGTTCACTGTAGCGTTTTCGAGTATCAGAGTCAGCTATTTCTAGCATTGTGCTTACCAGAGCGTCAGCATCACCACAGGGATAGACCAGACCGTTGTAGCGATGTCGAACGGTATCGCTATAACCCCAATTCCCACAGCGATCGCTCAAGATAGGAGGCGTTCCAGATGCCATCGCCTCTGACACTACAAGCGGATGGGGATCGACCCAGGAAGTGACTACAAAAACATCCATCGCTGCATAGTAGAGCGGAATTTTGGCTTGATTCACAAAGCCAAGGTTGATCACCTCGCCATTCAATGTAGCAAGGCGTTTGTTAATCTCAGATTCTAAGTCGCCTCCACCGATCATGACTCCCCTAATCCGGGGATCGCGTTGATGGGCTTTGGCGATCGCCTCAATGAATTCAAAAGGATTTTTGCGATCGATATATTTACCGGCAAACCCATAGATCACCGTATCTGCATCCCAAGCAAGTTTCTGACGAATTTGCAAAATTTCATTCTGGTTCTGGGCAATGGATTGCTCAAATCGTTCGCCGTCTACGGGATGACAGCCCCGCACAATCTTCTCATCTGAAACACCATAATGGCGCAAGTGAATCTCGTTATGATCGCCACAAGACAGCCAGTAATCTGCCAAGTTCAGCATCCAGGGATATACCATTGACATCACGACTCGGCGCGATCGACTATAGCGCCCATCTGACATGATAGTGGCATCATTTTGCATGATTAATGGGATGCCACGGAGTTTGCAGAGGAGAGCGGTCAATCGGTAAGAATAGTTAACGAAACTCTGCATGAAAATGGCATCAAAGTTACCTCTGGTTAGGCGACTGATCAAACCTGGACTGAGCATGCTCTTCTTTTGCTGCGATGGCACCGTTCCAGAGAGATCGGTTAAATACTCATGCTCATATCCACTCAGCAAATCGACATCCCAGCCTTGAGAACTGCTACCCAGATCGCGATCGCCGCTACCCTGATTTTCGTCGGAAAGATAAAGTACCTTAAGGGAAAGACCTGGTTGTTCACTAAGTTTCCTCCAGAGCGGTCCATGATGCTGAGTTGGGTGGGTAAAAACAACTCCTAACCGAAATGTATCACTCATAATTTGCTCCAGATTCTCTTATTAGCAGTTAGTAAAAGTAAAATTTAAGTTTATTAAAATGAAAAAATAGTTGGCGTAGAGTCAAGCATAAACATATAAAGAAAAAATTAATAGAACCCAAATCATAAATAGTTAATCTTCAAAAATACAACTCATAAAATCTTTTAGCACTAGATCCAACGCAAAGTTCTTTTCCATTATCTCGCGACTGCTTTGCTTCATAGATTCAATCAAAGTCTTATTTTCAACTAGCATACCTAGCTGATTAAGTAATGCTTCTTGAGAATCGCAAATATATCCATTCACTCCATTCTGAATAATTTCAGGAGCACCCAAAGCATTTCTAGTGGTCAAGACTGCAAGCCCCGCACAAGCCGCTTCTCCGATAACACTAGGGTAAGCGTCGCATTTTGTAGGAAGCACAAAAATGTCATGACTTTTAAACAGATCGATATGCCTGGGTTCACCATACTGAACATTGGTTTGGATTGTGACATCTTTAAAGTCTCCTGGATGATGGCTCGTTACCATCGTCATTTGCAAATGTAGCTTATCCTGTTTCACAAACCAATCCAGTAAAACATCTCCTCCCTTACGTTGAAAGTCGCCACCCACAAACAAAATTTTGACGATACCATCATCACGATTGGGACTAGGTACAAATAGGTTTAAATCAACTGAAAATGGTAATCGACTTTTTCTAAGCTTATGGTGAGGAATACCATAATCTTTAGAAATTCCCTCAATTACAGCATCCGTCAAACCGATTACATATTTTTGTGAGTTAAGTACTTGTTTATGAATAAAGGTAAGCCATGGTGGAGATATTGTCCCACTAGCATCAATAGATTCATAAAGTTTCCTAGTCCAGTCTGTAACAATGCAGCTAGTACCACGATTGATTGCTGGATAGGCAAAAAGAGCTGGACTCACTCCTTGAAAAACAATGTTTCTACTTTCTCGATTTGCTTTACGAACTTGCCTTTGCAATTCAATAGAACCAAGAAGTCTTCTTCCAATAGTTGCAGAAAATCTTAGTAAAGGATTTGAATACTTTTGATTAGGAACAAATTGATCAGGAACAAAGCGATATATTCTCAGATCAAGGTGATTTTCAAATAGCTTAATGTATCTCTGCTCAAAAGTTTTACTGCCAAAGTCTACCGGAAATGTAACTAACAACAGTTTCTTTTTCATTGTTCAAAACGTCCTTAAAGGAATAAAAAAGTGACGTAATCAGGATGTACTGTTCTAAACTCATTAAAGTATTGAGATTTGAATTTATAGATAAGGTGCCCTATGCTTTAATAGCCTTTCATAAACTCCGATCACCTGCTCCGCCACATTTTCCCACGTAAACGCCTGAACTCTCTTGAGTCCTTTATCTCGCAACTCCTGATAATAAATAGGATCGGATTGAAGCCGACACACCGCCTCTGCAATGGCTTGGCTATTTTTCGGATCAACTAGAATTCCGGCATCATCGACGACTTCGGGCATCGCTGAAACATTTGATGTGATCACTGGAGTCCCACATGCCATCGCTTCTAAAAGCGTGATCCCAAATCCTTCATGAAAGGAGGGTGCAACAAGAACGTCAGTGGCATTATAAGCGTTAACTAGAGCTGCTTTATCGAGATAGCCCAAATACTTGATAGAATCTTCAAGATCATTGACTTGAATAAAGCGCTTATCTTCATCTGTAAAATCGTCACTAATTTTCCAAAGCTGAACCGCAGAGCCTTTCTGTTTAAGAATATTGAGCGCCTTGAGAATTGTGTTTAGGTTTTTACGGGGATGATTCCCTCCTACATTCAATAAACAAAATGTATCTGGAGGAACGTTGAGCCGATCGCGAAAAGCTTGAGACTGCTCTTCAGGGTGTGGGCGAAATAGAGGGTCTACTGCGTTGGGAATAATGGTGACGCGATCGCGGTTAACATTAAGAACTCGATCAACATTCTTTGCTGTTTCTGACGAGACTGTAATAATAGCGTCAGCATATTCCATACCTTGGATTGAGTAACGTCCGAGGCGATCGCTAATAATCGGTAACCTAACTGAACCTTGAAGGTTTTCTGGATAAAGAATATTGATCAAATCATGACAAGTGACTACGACGGGTCTACCCGTTTTTCTTAGCCAACGAACAATGTGAGCATCGCTGTGATCAACAATGTGGAAAATGTCTACAGGTTGCTGCTGAACTTCCTTGGGAAATCGCCAGAAGCGCTCATAAGCTTTCTGTGCCCTAACAGTCAAAGAACGTGTTTCCCGATCAAATGCCTGCGGCACTAATTCAATAATTTCCCAGTTGGGATGTATGGCTTTAAGCCCTGCAATCAGACCATTTGCATAGACATCCATACTAAAATGAGGCATTGTCCGTATTAAAGCAATTCTCATTTTCACCTCTAGAAAACACTTCTATTGAAGGATGGGCTTGCAACGCGAATCGCATATTCCAAAAGTTAAGATCAAATGTTCTTAAACACCCAGCGCATACTTCGCGAGCCATTTACTTTTTAACATCAACGATACAGTTATCCAACTCAAAAAAAAGCTTGTTAAAGAAAGAATCAGCATAGAGCTAATAGTGACTTGTTTCATCAATCCAAGATCCACTCTAGCAATAAATAATTTAGTGAAATTCATTAAAATAGGGTGGATTAAATAAATGCCAAAGGAACACATCCCTAAATTCCAGATTATTCGATTGTTCTCATCAATTCGCTGTGATATGCAAATTCCTAATAAGAGGAGAGAATAGGCAATAATCAGATCCTTCATAGTTCCAGGAAGAAAGCGAGAACCAAAGATATCAGCGATCAAAAATATAACAAGAATAGGTATAACTGCTCGGAATGAAAGCAATGAAAGTCCTCTTTTTGAAAAAAATCGGTTTAAAGTAATTGCTGCAAAAAAGTAGGGTAAGCACAATAAAATCCAATACGTATAAACCAGTAAAAGCTTAATGGGTGGATATGCGTCAACATTTAGTGAAAGCATATCCAAAACTCCTTGAAAAGCTATACTTGAGCCTAGCTTAAATCCGTTTCCAGAAACCATCAATAGCTCGTGAATAGCAATGCTCACCAAACAGAAAAAGACTAGCATCATAGTCTTAAATCGACTGTCTGAAAAATAACTTGCTGCCAAAATTAAAGTGCTGCCTGCAAGCAAGAGCGGCAAAAAATAAAGATGAAAAGACGCACCTCCACAAAAAGCAATGGAGAGTGGATCTTGGAATAGTTGATTTAATCGATCAGGTTGATTTGATTTAGAGAAAAAGATGATCCTTAAAATTAAATAAATCCCGCTCCAAATCAAGTAGGGGATGATGATTCTTTGAAACTTAGATTTCCAAAAATCTGGGGAGGAGGCAATGTTTGGTTTGCGCGTCATGAAATAGAAAGATGCAGCCAGGAAGAATGGGACAGCAAAGTAAAATAAAAGCCTGAAGCTGATCGCACTTTGATCGATAGGAACTCCCCAAGTCTCGTCGCCTGAATGCACTAAAATAACTGCATAAGCGGCAATTCCCCGGCATAAATCGATCCCTAATAACCTCTTTTTTTGATCCATAACATTGCTCCCGGTTTAACCAAATTGTGCGTTAACTAACCAATGCGCGAATTCTAGTCAATGTCCAATCAATTGCCTTGGGACGAAGGTGGGGAGCCTGTAACCAAACAATCCCAACATTTGCAAGAGACACGGGCATTAGCCCTACCCAAAGAAACCAGAGGCTATAAATAATCCGTTTCTGCCAGTTAAATTCAGAAAATTGCCAAAGAGAGCGAATCCCCCAGTAAGTCAGTTGGAGAGGGTGGTCTGAAGGCACAGGATGAGCTTGAGGTTCTAGGCGCAGAGAGGCTAAACGTGACCACAAACGAGCGAACGATCGCGTCTCTAGGTCAGGAGGAACTTCAAGTCCGAACTCCTTGGCGCGTTGCAGCAGCAGCGCAAAGTTTTGCAAATCATGTTGGACAAATCGGCGAAACCGACTGCCTGAGACCGAGGTCAACGCCCATTGGTTGCTAGTGTGAATCCGATAGACCCCGAGTGGGTCTTCAATGCCAACAACCTCGCCGTAAAAGGGTGTTGAGATCATCAAATAGTCATCCGCTGTGGTTTTATATTCATCAGGAATGGGAAATATCTGAGTCAATGCCATCCGGTGATAAGCATTGCCACTCATGCAAGTACTCACATAGCCGCCAGTTTGGATTAACCCGCGCCAGACCTCTCCATTCGCCAACTTCGCTGTAGTCGTCGGAATGAAAGCTCCTGAAGGCTGCCCTTCGGTATCCACGACTTGCAGTCGGTAGTGAACTTTGCCAACTCCCGGCTTCCATACCTCTACAATCCGCTGGACTGTCATCGGCAAGAGATAATCATCGGAGTCCAGGAAAAGAACAATATCACCGTGGCTGGCGGCAAAGCCGCTATTGAGCGCTGCCCCTTGTTTACCATTTTCTTGAAAGATAGCCGTAATGCGATCGCCATAAGTGGCGATGATTTCACGAGAACTATCAGTAGAACCATCATCCACTACAATAACTTCGATGTTGAAATAGGTTTGATTTAAGGCACTGTCGATCGCCTGAGAGAGAAAGCGATCGTAGTTGTAGTTATTGATGATGATACTAATAGTAAGCTCATTCCTCATATCACATCCTTAACTCCTGAGGCTGAGTAAATTTGGACAATACCAAATGCCTAATTGACATGCTGAAGCAACTAATACTTGCTGGAAGTAAGAAACTCATCAGTAATGAATTTCAAAGACATACTGAACGTATTAAGAGTCTCAGAGAAACTACGCACTCCTCGGTACTTGAAGTTACGAGCAGCAGCATACATATAAGCATAAGGTAAGTAGATAAGACCTTTTAAGGTATTGTTTTCAGTGGCAAAATACCGCTTAAAAGTGACATAAATTCGGGTGGAATCGTGATATGGCTCGTAATAGCCTCGATTGACTTCTGATGGATAATGGAAGTTAAGAGCTTCGGGACAGAGAATAACTTTATAGCCTTTTTGAGTTGCTCTAGTCGTTAGGTCAACCTCATCATTACCGTAGACTAATTTTTCATCGAATAAGATATGTCTGAATAATGCGAATGGGAAAACAGCGCTATTAATAACAACTGTTCTGATCCTATCGCCTTCTTTGTAGCTCACATTTTGGTATCCCAAAAAACTTTGTTCTCCTGGAAAGATAAGTTGACCATTTTTATTTTCAATGCCGCTAATAATGACATTATCAATGGATTCCTGCTCCGCATATTTTGCCAATCGATTACACACGATCTCTAAGAAATTTTCATTTAAGACTACATCATCGTCGATAAACAATACGTGGGAACCTCTAACGGTTTTCAGTGCATTATTTCGATTGGCACCTAAGCCTTTACGGGGACCTTCTAGATATTTCACTTTTGGAAACTGGAAGACGACGAGATTTTTAGTCTCATCATTAGTGCTGTCATCAGACACAATCACTTCAAACGCAGGATAGGTAGAACCTTCAACGGATTTTAAGGCTTTGCTAAGATCTTCAGGACGATTTCTAGTGCAAATGCAGACTGAAATGTCTAAGTGGAGATCTGTTATGTTGTCAAGGCTATTCATGATTAGTCCTGCTGTCCTTTGTATTTTGGAATCAGGTAAGCTCAAGTTTTGTTTTTATTAGCTCTAATTAAGTTTCTAAAAGCAATTTTCTTACGGCTTTCCCAGCCATATCCCAATTTAAACGAGACTCGTATTCATTAAAGGAGGAGAGAGCCAACTCTATATAGCTTGAGTAATTAGTAAATAGACTTGAAATATAGTTGCAATATTCAAGGGGATTGGCAGTGGTATCAAATGTTTTGCCGTTTAGATTATCTTTAATAATTGTTGGAATACCCCCAACATTAGTTGTTAAACAAGGCACCCCAACTGAATTGGCTTCACACAGAACTATCGGTGTGCAGTCAGCTAGTGAGGGGAGAAGCAGAAAATGAGAGTCTGCAATCAGTTGAGAAATTCTGGCTTTGCCTTGATCCGTTGATTTACTGATAAACCCTAGAGGTTTAACAAAGTTGGGCAATGGATCTTCTGTAATGGGTTGGCAACCAACGATAGTCAACTCTGTGTTCAAGCCCGCTTTGTTTAATTCCGTGGCAACTTTAAGTGCAACGTCACCGCCTTTGCGATACCATTCAACACCTAGAAATAAAAGTTTGCACAGTTTAGATGGTCGCGATTCAATCAAGTCTTTTACTTCGTAGAGGCTATGCTCAACTTCGATATTTGCGCCAAAAGGAACTACTTTAACTTTAGACTCATCTATCCTGTAGTGATTAATAGCGGCTTGAGCTGCCCAGTCAGATGAATAAATCGCCAATTGACATTTCTGGTGAGACAGTTGTTCCACGCGATGCCAGTCCCTAATCGTTTCCTGACAAAGGTTGCTATAGTCAGGATAAAAGTCTAAAAGGCTGGCAAAGCTAGCATCAGCCCAAAACACAATAGGCTGTTTACAGTCAAGATAGGCGATAGGATTTGCTGAGGCACTAAATATAAGATCTACATTCGTCTTAAGGAGTTTATTGGAAATCTGCTTAGCATAATCTTTTAAGATATATGGTGCCGAATTCTTGAGATATTTTTGCTTAAAAAGCTCATGGTAATGCCGCTTATATTTCTGAACGAGGCGATATATAAGCGGATTATCTAAAGGACCAATATACTCTAAAGGAATCGCTTGTTTCTCTAGAGACCGTGCGATATAGTATCCCGTCCCAGACCACTCATTTGACCTCGTCAAACTACGTGAATCGTAGTTAGTCACATAACCCAATTTCATAAGTGACCTGCTTCCAGTTTACAAGAATAGCCAACTGCTATTTGGTTAACGATCCAGAACAACTTCCTGATAACTACCCGACTTCAAAATTCGACCCTGCCCAATCTGATAAATGCGATCGCAATGCTCAACTGTTGAAAGGCGATGAGCAATAATAATGATGGTTTTAGTGCCACTCAAGGCTTTAGTCGCTTCTGTGACAAGATGCTCTGTTTCCGTATCCAAAGCAGCCGTTGCTTCATCAAAAACTAAAATTTCTCGTTCATGGTAAAGCACACGCGCAATCCCAACTCGTTGACGCTGCCCACCCGATAACAGAACTCCCCGCTCCCCAACAACTGTTTTAATACCACCTGGAAGTTGCTCAACGACTCCACTCAGTTGAGCCATTTCAATTGCCTTTCTCAATCGACCCTGATCAATCAGGTGATCTGGAACCCCAAATGCAATGTTCCGTTCTAAGGTATCGTCGATTAAAAAGATAGACTGGGGAACGTAACCAAGCATGTTCTGCCAGGCACGCAAATTTTTATACACTGAAACCCCATCAACTTTAATGTCTCCAGATTGAGGAATGAAAAGACCCAGAAGCACATCAACCAACGTCGTCTTACCAGCACCAGATTTGCCAATGAGTCCAATCGATTGCCCCTTGCGAATCGTTAAGGAAATCTCATCGAGTGCAGTTTTTGTGCAGTTTGGATATTGAAAGAAAATCTTGTCTAAAACGATTTCATTTGTAAATGACGTATTCGGCTTATTTTGGCTAGGTGGTAAGTATGCGGGTCGATGGATAGAATTAAACCTAGGAGTGATCTGCTCCTTCTCTAGTTCCTTAAAGTCAGAAAACAGTTGATCGACAGCAAAAGTATTGGTTCTAACCGTATTCATGCCAGAGACTAAATTTCCGACTGCCGGCAGCAGTCGGATTGAGGCAAGGGCAAAAATTCCTAGAACGGCAGTCAGGCTTTGCTTCTCGCCTCGATTTAAACTAATAAATACAAGGGTGAAACCAATCAAAAAGCTGATCATCACTGCTTCGATTGCAAAGCGGGGAAGATTACCATATCCCTGAGCTAAGCTTAAATTTGCAGCATACTTTCTCGTCTGCTCCTCCATCTTATTTTCAAAATAGGATTCGCAACCCAGTACACGAGTCTCTTTAAACCCGCCTAAGCCATGATTTAGCAGGCGGATCATCTCACTAGAAGCCTGCCAGCCATCTCTACCCCACCGATCTAAGCGATTTTTTGTTAATTTCAATAACCCAAAGACAACGAGCAAGAGCATCGAAATCAGGATCAAAGCCATCACATCAGTTTTAATTAACAGAAAAAGTAATGCCAGAACCACTACAGAATTGGAGATCGATGTCAAGAGCGGCATCACGACACCCAGGCAGACGTTATCCGTAGTGCCGATAATATTCTGAATGAGTGTCGCTGAATTAACGCGCAGGTGAAAGCTATAAGGAGCTGCAAGATAAGCCTTCATCAGCTTTCTGGATAGTTCGCCTTTCAAGTTAAAGCCAAACTTGAAAACTGCCAATTGAGCATTAAAAGCAAAAAATGCTTTCAAATAGAAAGCAATAGCAACTATAACCCCCAAGAGAAGCAGAAATTGATCCTTGGATTTAAGATTTGAATATTTATAGATTGAATTGATCGAGGTATTGCTTTCAATCAAATCTGGATCAGTAGCAATAGCGATAAACGGACCAATCATGCCAGTTCCAAACAATTCCAAACCAGAAATGAAGAGGAACAAAAAAGCCATTCCAACCAGTGACTTATGATGTCCCTTAGTAAGGTACAAAATCTTTGAAAAAAATTGTGTCATATAGAATTACATAGATGCTTACACATATAGTGAAGGTTATTGAAGAAATAATTGTTCTACTTACTTTGCGTCAAGGCAGTCGATACGATGTCTTAAATATAGCAATCCTAAACGAATGGTGGGATTGGGCATCTTGTCCCTACAGGCTGGAAGCCTGTCCCACTCTCACAACTGAAGTAGGATTGCTATATATATAGCAAACTGCATATTGTTTAGACTTATTCCCAATATTTCTTGTCTCTTGCAAAACATAAGTCGAAAGTTTCGTCAATTTTGACTTGAGAAGGTAGACAATTTTGGCTTGAGGCGATAAAATGCCGGGCGGGATTTGATAAATGAGTGCCGTGCATTAAAGAAAAGCTGCTGTTGCCAAGCTGACAAAGAACACCAATTTTCATAAGCTGGAACTGCAATCTTGGTCAAAAAATCTTGCCACTTGGAGACCATGGCATTTGGCTGCGTTTCCCTAGCCCGAAGCCAACCATTTTCTACCATCGCATGGCGCAATTCTTTATTATCCCGAAGTTGTCTCAAAGCTGAAATAACCTCCTCTAAGGATGTTGCCTCCAGGTAATCTAACTCACTTTTTCGTTCTGCCCGAAATGCAGACTCATACCCTAGGATGGTCGGTACACCAGCGTGCCACGCACTATAAAGCTTTGATGCAGGTTTCCCCCGCCAATCATTGTTCCGACTTAGTTCTCGTACAGCCAAAACCACGTCAGTTGCACTGTAATCATGCCATTGGTCATGACTCAACTTTGCCTGGAACTTCAAGCCTAAATTTTCGAGTTGGTCATACCATAGTTGATCTCGAAACTCAGGTACCAAATTTACTGCATTCCCCAGAAAGGTTACATTCTCAAAGAGATCCCCACGTTCAAGATCTCGTGGGATGATAGAAGGCTGCGGCCAGTGTGGGATAGCATGGCTCTCCCACAGCTCTAGAAACTTTTTGGGAATTGCCTGGTAAGGATTTTGAACCACATGTAGTTGGGCATAGGGATGGCGATCTACATCTGCTCGTAGACAAACGAGCATCATCTTTGAACTTGGTTGGAAAGAATCATCAAGAAAATCACGGTGGGAGACAACAATCCCCTCAACTGGCATCGTGTCTACTAACTGACAAGGGAAGCCATAGTCATTGAGATAGAGATATGTTTGTAAGGTCCAAAAGCAACCGCCACTCTGCATAGGAGATATCGAATGCTCGGCACATTGCCACTGCCAGTAGGAGGCTGCATTTTGAGGTAAACGTCCTGTTGATATCTTTTGGGGAAAATAGAAATAAATTGGTGGCATTTTTCCAAGCATAATAAGTATGAAATGTAAAAAATTAGCGCGATCGCAGTCGATAATAGCGCGATCTTAGCCACTCAGGCATTAGAAGATTACTTGGAGTATTACGCAAACCATTCTTTTTAATGAGTCTTAGCCACAGATGCAGCCGTTCCATAAGCGGCAGTAATGACATATGCCAGTGAATAATCTGGGTAAGGCTTGTTTTATGGATGAGTGGCAGAAAAATATCTGGTTCACCTAAAAATATTTTGTCCGTCGAATCTGAGGGTACTACTACTCTTGGTAATGCTATGGCGTTGGCGTACACATTTTCTAAAGAGCTTTGCCAGTTGCTTCCCCAATGCGTCTCTTCAATTTTCTGCCGAGTCATTTCCCCTAAAGAAAGTCGATATGCTTCATTCTCAATCAAACGGGACAACACTTCTTCATAGCCGTCAAGGTCTGACACCCGAATCAGATTGCCAGTCAAACCGGGCATGTCTGCGCCAAAAATACCACATGCTGCAGACGTATGGGCGTAGCGGCTTACTAAAGGGACGCTGTAACTTCCAGCTTCCAGTAGGGAAGTGATCGAGACGAAAGGAAAGGAATCCACGTAGATATCAGCAGCTTGATAAAATACAGCGGTATCTGGAGTTTCTCCAAGGACTTGAATTCTGCCCTGGGTTTGCTCAATCGCTGCTGACCAATCTTCGTGACTGCCTGGACCAATGACGACCAGCACAGCCTGCTTATATTGTTTCAGCAATGAAACATGAGCATCTGCAAAGGTAGTCCCATCAGAGGTTTTGTACTTAACTGCTCTGGCTATGGAGAGGAGTAAAACACTGTTTTCATCAATTCCGAGTTGCCGCTTTGCCTCGGTACGAGAAAGAGCGCGATGAAAAGGCTCTAAAATGGTTGGCAGAAGCATATTTCGTTTTGCCTCAATGCCTCTACGTTCTTGGGACAGGCCCATACCAGATTCACGCAGATTGGCAACCACATCACTAACATTAGCGCCGATCCAGAACCAATGATCACCGTGATTGGTATAAATAATTGGTGGCGATTGTTTTTTATTGGCAAATGCAATAGTCGGAACGATGTCATGTTCCCAGGTATGCAGCACAACTACATCTGCTGAGGCTGCACATTCCCGTAATCTTTCAGCGCGTGCTAAAAGTCCGCCAGGTTTCTCATTAAGCAGATATATCCTGCCTTGCCGCTGGGCTACAGCGTCTCGCAAAATTTGAGGGATTTCATTTGGTGCATGCTTGGTTAAGACAACAGAATGGGATCGTAGACTATCCTGTTGAATCCAGCGCCGCATTAACCGGGGAATTCCAGCACATTCAGGAGCAATGCTGGAAACATGCAGGATATTTTTTGGGTTGCTGGGTAACGCAGACGTGTTGTGAGGGTAAAGGTTGGGGGAAGTTGCCTGTCGTCCAATCATGATGATGAGCTGCTCCAACTCATGGCTCACGAAAAGACCACAGTGATTGGATTGAGCATAAGAGGCTGCCATCTGTCCATAAACGGCTGCTGCACTATACTTGCCACGCTGTGCCAGATCTTTTGCCTGCGAAAGTAGGGTGCGAAACACCTTGTAATTCTGCTGAATTAGTTGGTGCCCTTCCTCATATGAATGTCTTGGTGTATTATCAGCGGCTTGTTGCATAAGTTTTTCTCACCAACCCTTGCTAATTCTTCATTTTCCCACTCGACCCTAGCGAACAGTTTTCAGACACTTTCTATTTCTGCTCTGTTTTTTATTTTCTATTTCTGCTCTGTTTTTTATAAAGTATGAAGCAAACCTTAAAGAACACAGAGCAGAAATAAAGCATTATCGATGATTAGTTAAACGATAATGCCAGCATTAGGCGTTTGCGGCTTGGCTCCCATATCAGCAAACATATTGACTGTTATTTGCTGAACACGGCTGTCTTCACGAGGATTGGTTACTCCATCGCTGTCTAGCCCCCATACCCACTGATTAGAGCCAATCGAGAACACTTTTGCTCCACTAGGCGCAGTGTAACGCACCGCATTCGAGATATTGGAGTTTGTTCCGGGAGGCAGAAGTGGAAGCCCAGCTTGAGCTTGAGTAGGTGACTGAGATAAAGTGACAAGACCCGCGGGAGTAAACCCATTATTCACAACTGCATCCCACTCATAGCCCACCAAACCTGTTAATTTACTTCCATTCTGAAGACCCGTATTGGCATAGTAAGGATCGGCAGCATTTGTTACCACGTAGTCAAAGCCATTGTAAACATTGGTAGCTCCCCAATCTCCAACGTACATGACACCCAACAAGGCATTTTCAGGTCGGTTGACCTCTGCGCTACGGAATACGGTAGTTGCTTGAGATGGATCTGCCTGAGCAACCGGATCAAGCGCCCAATCCCCTTTATAAACGGTCATCACACGGTTTGCCTGCCCAGAAGTTGAAGGGTCGAATCGAACTCGCCAGTAACCCGTGTTGGACGATAAGAACGCTAAATTGGTGCCATAGTCACGGGATTGCTCAATCGTATTCCGCATTTCCATCGACCAGTATTCGTCATGACCTGCTGAGAGGAAAGTCTTTTGAGAATATAACTGGAGTGGATCGGTGTGGACATCCAAATTAGTGTAGTAGGAAACATCATAGCCCTGCGACTCTAACCATCGCGCCGTGTTGTATTCCCAGGTCAATGTGTTATTGAATTGCTCTGTACCCACTGCCGAGCCATACCGGAAGGGACGATCAAAAGACACCTGATAGGCGCGCTGTCCTGCAGTACTGTTGAAATCATAAACGCTATATCCACCGGTGTTGTTATAAGCCGCAGCTGTCGTAATGGCATCCTGGAAACCAATATCAGCAGGGCGGTTATCGTCACGCACGACAAACTGGATATAATTTTGTTTCCCTGTGCTAGTGCTGGTCAATTTAGCCATGTAAAGCCCGCTAGTCCAGTCTGCCCCAGTTTGCAGAGTGTATGAGGTATTCCAGTTGTATTCAACTAACCGAGTGGTTGGGTTAGTGGTTGGGCTGGCTTGAGATACACCGTTCAGACCCGTAACACTGGTGACAAGCCGACCTCCGGCTCCTCCATAGTAACCAAGCCGATAAACATCAATCCGGTATTGTCCAGCTTGGGCGAGGGAGATTTTGAAGTTAATTGCTTGCCCTTTATTAATACTGGTTGCATCCCCATAGCCTTCAATCTGATTGATCGCCTGGTTATTGCTAGAAATCTTCCAAGCTGTGGTTCCTGGCTTTTGGTTCTCTAAAACAATTGCGTTCTGTGCTGCGATAGTCACCCCTGAACTCGTCACACTTTCGTTACTGCCCAATGAGTCGATGTAGCTTGCCAGCGATCGCACTTGTTGATTGAGCAAAGCACTAGTGAGTATGAGTGATTTGGATGTTGCCCCAGCAATACTAGTCCAAACACTGTTAACTAACTGCTGCCACTGATAGCTGATCGTAACTCCAGTTAAACCATCAGTATCCAGAACATTGGCTAACAAACTAGCGTTAACTGTTGCACTACCAGCCAAGATAGTTTGTCCAGCATCATTAACATTCACAACAAAGGATGTCCCTGTACTAACAGGGGTTTCACTGTTCCCCAAAGCATCCGTGTAAATCGCTTTAGCCCGTACTTGCTGGTTCACTTGTGGCTGTCCTAGGGTAAAGGTTTGGTTGGTGGCTCCGGTAATATTTGTCCAAGTGGTGCCATTACTACTTTGTTGCCACTGATAGGCAATGGTGACTCCGCTTAATCCATTCGAGTCTGCAACGTTTGCAGTCAATGTTTGGTTTTGGGCGGATATGCCACTGAGGGTAATAGTGCCAGGAGTATTATTGACAGGAGCGTTGGGTGTGAAGACAACATCGCGGAAGTAGTTGCTGTTGTTGAAGGACTGAGTTGGGAAACTACTGGGAGTGGGGTTATACACTCCGTTGCTGCCATCAGCAACTGCACTCAGGTCGCCATTCGTCAAGGTGCTGGAAATTCCATTATTGGTAAGCACATAGTATTGGTTCGCATTCACCGAAACAATATAGGTCGTATTGGCTTGAATCGTCAGTGGGGTTGCTAAGGCTTGTTGTTGCCATCCAGAAGCAGTTTCATTCGTGAACGTCACACTACCCAGCAGTTGTCCAGTGCTTGACCAGATGCGTCCAACATGGGTTCCCGTCTCACTCGAAGCTTTGTAGTACCGGATGGAATTGATCGTCCCGGTCTTGGTACTCCTAAACTCCATGCCTAACTCGTAGTCTCCAGCGCTCCCAGTGCCATCGGTCGCGTTTACGGTGACGGGAGTTTGAGTCGTGAACAGGGATTGGGTTTGAGCGACCGCTGTGATGGTGCTAGATGCAGGACTGAGGACGTTCTCGCTACTGCCTAACGCATCGGTGTAAATTGCATTGACCCGCACCTGATTACCAACATAGCTACTATCTAACGCCAAGCTGGAACTGGTGGCACCCGTAATCGTGTTCCAAGTCGTGCCATTGGCGCTCTGTTGCCATTGGTAGTTCACTGTTACACCTGTTAAACCGTCAACATCCGCTGCTGTAGCAATCAGGGTACTTCCTTGAACAGTCGTGCCGCTAATCGCTACCGTTCCTCCGTCATTCACATTGGTAACGGCGGTACTCACTGGGCTGGTAAGAGCTTCACTACTGCCTAAAGCATCAATGTAAGTGGCAGTTGCACGAACTTGGTTGCTGACTTGTGGCTGTCTTAGGGTAAAGGTTTGGTTGGTGGCTCCGGTAATATTTGTCCAAGTGGTGCCATTACTACTTTGTTGCCACTGATAGGCAATGGTGACTCCGCTTAATCCATTCGAGTCTGCAACGTTTGCAGTCAATGTTTGGTTTTGGGCGGATATGCCACTGAGGGTAATAGTGCCAGGAGTATTATTGACAGGAGCGTTGGGTGTGAAGACAACATCGCGGAAGTAGTTGCTGTTGTTGAAGGACTGAGTTGGGAAACTACTGGGAGTGGGGTTATACACTCCGTTGCTGCCATCAGCAACTGCACTCAGGTCGCCATTCGTCAAGGTGCTGGAAATTCCATTATTGGTAAGCACATAGTATTGGTTCGCATTCACCGAAACAATATAGGTCGTATTGGCTTGAATCGTCAGTGGGGTTGCTAAGGCTTGTTGTTGCCATCCAGAAGCAGTTTCATTCGTGAACGTCACACTACCCAGCAGTTGTCCAGTGCTTGACCAGATGCGTCCAACATGGGTTCCCGTCTCACTCGAAGCTTTGTAGTACCGGATGGAATTGATCGTCCCGGTCTTGGTACTCCTAAACTCCATGCCTAACTCGTAGTCTCCAGCGCTCCCAGTGCCATCGGTCGCGTTTACGGTGACGGGAGTTTGAGTCGTGAACAGGGATTGGGTTTGAGCGACCGCTGTGATGGTGCTAGATGCAGGACTGAGGACGTTCTCGCTACTGCCTAACGCATCGGTGTAAATTGCATTGACCCGCACCTGATTACCAACATAGCTACTATCTAACGCCAAGCTGGAACTGGTGGCACCCGTAATCGTGTTCCAAGTCGTGCCATTGGCGCTCTGTTGCCATTGGTAGTTCACTGTTACACCTGTTAAACCGTCAACATCCGCTGCTGTAGCAATCAGGGTACTTCCTTGAACAGTCGTGCCGCTAATCGCTACCGTTCCTCCGTCATTCACATTGGTAACGGCGGTACTCACTGGGCTGGTAAGAGCTTCACTACTGCCTAAAGCATCAATGTAAGTGGCAGTTGCACGAACTTGGTTGCTGACTTGTGGCTGTCTTAGGGTAAAGGTTTGGTTGGTGGCTCCGGTAATATTTGTCCAAGTGGTGCCATTACTACTTTGTTGCCACTGATAGGCAATGGTGACTCCGCTTAATCCATCGGCATCGCTGGCGTTAGCGGTTAAAACCAGGTTTTGGGTTGCAATCCCGGTAACATTCAAACTACCAGGAGTATTATTGACAGGAGCATTGGGTGTAAAGACAACATCGCGGAAGTAGTTGCTGTTGTTGAAGGACTGAATTGGGAAACTACTGGGGTTGAGGTTATACACTCCATTGCTGCCATCAGCAACTGCACTCAAGTCTCCATTCGTCAAAGTTGTAGCGATGCCGTTATTGGTGGCACCATAGTATTGATTTGCATTCACTGAGACGATGTAGGTCGTATTAGCCTGAATCACCAGTGGGGTCGCTAAGGCTTGTTGTTGCCAATCTGAGCTAGTCTCGTTAGTGAAGGTTGTGCTGGCTAGCAGTTGTCCGGTGCTTGACCAGATTCGACCAACATGAGTACCGATTTCACTTGATGCTCTGTAGTAGCGGATGGCATCAATTTGACCTGCTCTAGCAGTTTGGAACTCCATGCCGAGTTCGTAATCTCCCGCGCTTCCAGCACCATCCGTCAAATTGAGGAGAGCGGGTGTTGCTGTAGTAGTAAACAAAGTCTGCATATGTTAAACCCTATATGACTTTCAAATACAAATAATTTCTTGTAAAGATGCGTACCGTTAAACCCTTCATCTTTCTAGAAAACCATAAAAAAAAGCCACTAGTGACAGTCTCAGTAATAATTCATATTTGCTTTACCCCATAGTGATTTTGTTTACAAAAACTTTAACTCCTAAGAAACACACTCCGGGAGAGCAGGTTTAGCAACGAGGTCAAATCCAAGCGCCATCGCCTTTTTCTTGAGGTTTTTGACCATTCGTTCCTGATACTGCTGCTCGTA
>NZ_MPPI01000054.1 GCF_001895925.1 Phormidesmis priestleyi ULC007
GGGCTGAAGCACCGCTCTGCTTATCTCAATGGCGATTTCACGCGCTCTCAACCTTGGCTCAGGGTTGGCTGATTGAATTGAGTAGTTATGCTCATCGCAAAGGTGAGATGCTCCCGAGTAACCCTTTCATAAGACATTCTGTTAATCTTGTAGTTCATCTTGAGACAAACTTCATCGCTGCACCGTTCATACAATAGCGCTGACCCGTGGGCTTAGAACCATCCTCAAACACATGTCCCAGATGTCCACCGCAGCGGCGACAATGTACCTCAGTTCGAGCGATGAAAAGAGAACGATCGGTGGTTGTCTTGATCGCGTTCTCGATGGGTGCGTAGAAGCTGGGCCACCCTGTCCCACTATTAAACTTCGTTTGTGACGTGAAAAGAGGCAAGTTACACGCTGCACAGCGATAGGTACCCTTGGCATATTGCTTATCTAGTGGACTCGTGCTAGCGCGTTCGGTTCCGTGCTTTCGCAAAACCTGAAACTGTGCTGGCGTTAGGATCTTACGCCATTCCTCTTCAGATTTAGTAATTTCAAACTTGCTGGTTTCTGCCTTTGTTTCTGGTGATTTCCGAAATGGATGGAGAAGTAATACAATTGCTCCAGCGATCGCAGTTCCCGATAATAAAAACGTTCGTTTTTTCATGCTTCCTTATACTTTCTTTACCTCAGATCGGCGATCGTGCTGTCATTACCCTGACACTAGCAATCGCCGATCTCTAACATCAATCCTAGACTCTAACCTGGATTGAGGCTATCCTTAACCCTCACCGCCGCTGTAGAAGTTAAGCCGCCCAAACCCTAAAAATTGACCTATCCCGTTTTCTCCATCCGGAAACGCAGTTAAACCGAACTCATAGACCCCCCCATAAGTTGGATTTGTCGCTTCAAACGCGAGGGTGACTGTGCTGCCAGGTTGTACGGGTTGAGCAAACACGATCGTTGCTTCACCCGGCGCAGATTGAGTACCACCGACGCTTGCTAACGGAATCTCAACACCCGATGCGAACCGTTCACCAGCAAACGCTCTACTTCTGCTGACATCAAATCTCACCGTTTCTGTATTTCTCGCTTGGACAATCCGCACTGCTTTTAAGGGCTGACCAGCATCAGCAGGGACGGTCAACGTAAACTCGTAGGTTGATAATGCGTAGGCTTGCTTCTGGGAAGCGTTGACGCGGACTAAACGAGGAGGATGAGAGAAGAAGGTTTGACCATTGCTGAGTTTTTGTTGACTGATTTGAGGCTGAAGCACTTCAGATTGAGTCATCGACCTGGAAGTGGGTTCAGATGTGCCAATTTCTGAAAGGGTTGGATGCGTTGGGTTCTTAAATTGCTGTTGGGATGAACTGCTCGGCTGAAAGGCTTGAGAGTTTCCAATTTCTGAAAGGGTTGGATGGGTTGGATTTTTGAATTGCTGTTGCGATAATGCTGCGGATTGTGATCCGACTGCGGTTGCGATCGTCAACATTGCACCGATTGCGAGTTTATGGAATTTCATAGTCAAATCTCCTTAAAAGTGAGAGTCTTTCGCTCTACCTCGATGAGGTAAGGGTGAGAACCTTTGAGCTTGTCTATGATTAAACTCCAGCAATCTGAGACTCCTCTGAGTATGGAGTTGACTCTGATAAGACATTGCTGAGAGGACGCTGAGAAAGCTCTCTTGTTCCTTTCTTACTTCGCTCTCAAGCGCATCATGTGACCATTGGACTGCGGTTCAATGTTTGACGACAACCCTTGACACAGTGTTTTCTACTCAAGCCTGACGCTGACAAAGCAGTAGCGCAAACCACCTATTGGGATCAGTCCAAACTTGTAGTGATCGCAAGTCGTGTCGTTCTAGCGTTGAAATTAAGGTCGGGAGATAAAATTTGCGAGAAATTTCGGTGCGGATTGTTTCTCCAATCTGTAGCTCAATGGCAAAATTCAGGGTTCTCAGAAAAATGAATTGGGGTCTTAGATTAAAAAGATGCATCTCGATCTGGTGATCAACTGGGTTATAGAATGCCCAATGAGCAAACTGATTGAGTCTAAAATTTCCCTCAAACTGCTGGTTCAAATGCTTTAGAGCGTTGAGATTAAATGCAGCCGTCACGCCTTGAGCATCGTTGTATGCGGTTTCGATTAAGTCCACATCTTTTTGGAGATCAACGCCCACTAGAAAAAAGTCGCCAGGCTGAAGTGCAGACTGAACTTGAGTGAGGAAGCGATCGCAGTCTTGCGGGTTCAAGTTTCCTAGAGTACTACCTAGAAAAATCAGCATTCGCCGTCTGGTTGCGGGTGGAAGCTGTGCGAGTGCCTGTTCGTAGGTTCCGGCTAGTCCACAAACCTGAAGCGTTGGATAGTGGTGCAACAGTTGTAAAGCAGTGGTTCTCAGCAAACCTGTACTCACATCCACAGGACAGTAGGACAAAGACTGATCGGTTTGGCTGTATGCCTCTAACAGCAAGTGGGTCTTTCGAGAACTACCACTACCTAGTTCAATTAATTCGCAGGAGCCTGTCATTTGAGCAATCGCTGAGGCGTTCTGTTCTAAAATTGCTTGCTCAGTGCGAGTCGGGTAGTATTCGGGTAAATCACAAATCTTCTCAAATAGCGCCGACCCTCGATCGTCATAAAGATATCGGCACGGAAGCGTTTTGGGTGTTTGCTTTAATCCTGCAATCAAATCATCGGCTTGGTCTACAGCTTCTAGCGCATCTAGATTAATCCAATTCAACCGAGAACATTCTTGTTTAACAGTCACAGTGCTATTTTCCTTGATTACGTGGAGCAGGTTGGACAGCACAAGGCTTTGTCTGACACTGCTGTTCATACAGTTGTTGGATGTAGGGTTCTTGCCAACTGAGCGGTACTTCCAGAAGCGCACGAGTTCCGGTGATTGCTTGTCCAATAAATAGCAGTGCCACAACACTACTGACAGCAATGTGAACCATCCGCCAGCGCTGTGTGCGATCTTTGTAGATGCTTTGCACGATCGACAGTGAAAAAATCATCAACAGCGATGCCGTAATGCCGTAATAGTAGTGCGAGGTAGCCCACTGATCAGTTTTGCGATACACACCGTCTTGACATCCCAACACCACTAATCCGATTCCCGTTAATGTTGCAAAAGTGGCTCGCCACTGGACTTGATGAGATCGAAACAGCAGCACTAATGATGCGATCGTGGCGACAAACAACAGACCAATCAACCCCACCTGAACTGGGTTTTTACTCCACAGTTGAGTGCTGACAACGGTGCCAAAAATATCATTTGCTAGTGCAATGAGGGTAATTCCAACGACCCCGATCGTTAGCCAGTGACCCGCCTGCACGTGCTCTTGTCCGACCACTGGTGGAACTTTACTTTTATCGCCAGAAGCGAGTTGTAACCGTCGCTGACGAACTTGCAGTCCGCGATTTACGATCAGTCCCATTAGTGGAAAGACCACCGCGATCGCGATGATTGGATGTAGCAGCAAAACTGCGTCTTTGAACATGAACCCCTCTCCCTGAAGCTGAGTATTATTCTGAAACTTTGACCCATTAGACAAGTGGAGAAAAGTTAGAGTGCAACCGGGAGCCTTGGTCAAGGCTGCATCTAACTTCCTGCACTACAATTACTTAACTTCACTCGCTAGAAACTGTGCGACTTTGCCTTGCTTCAGCGCTACGACAACATCGTAGGTTGCACAGTAAGCAAAGGTAACATTGTTGGCTTTGTTGTAGAGGTTGACGACCATGCCAGCGCCGCCAGGTTGCACACCGATCGGCTCTAAATCGCCAAAGAAGTACCGCCGCAGTTCATCTCCACCGCCGAACTGCCCCTTGTGCTGAGTGATTTTAGCGATTTTTTGCTGCACGGTTAAACCCGTGCTGTCTTTCATGGTTTGAGCCGATGCTTGCACAAGCTGAGGATTGATTGCTTTAAGTGGTCCGTCCCATACGGTGACCATTCCGACTAGTGCAGCGGTGGTAGCAGCCGTGGTGAGTAAAGAAGTAAGTTTCATCGGGGTGACTCCTGAGTGGTTTCGATGATTACAGCTTCCCAGCGATCGCTGAGTAGAATCTAAATCGAAACTAGGAGTTTTCTGAATTTATTCCTATAAAATATTCAGTTCAAACTCAGCCGTTTCTCAGCTAATCGTGCCGTCTCAACTTTGCTGAATTTCTCAGTGAAATTTAAGCTTGCACTGCTTCAATTAAGAGCAGTCGGTTGTAGATGCTTCACCTTGGCGTTGTCTCACTTATGATCTCACAGCACTTCAAACAGGTTTTCTCGATTTCTCGTTGGAAACGGATGGCATATCCTCAAGTTGCCACATTGATTATGTTGAGTACTGTGGTCGTGTCGGGCGCGATCGCGGCAGCGTGGTTTGCTGGACAGGGAGCAATCAGCACTATTTTTCAGCAGCTTAATCTGTTGCAGGAAAGCCCTCCGATGTGGATTGAAGCGCCGATGATGATTGGGCAGTATTTGCTGTTTTGGGCAGTATTATTGCTGCTCGGAGTGGTGCTGATTACAAAAATATCGCCACGTCCTCAGCCTTGGTCGCGAACGTTAGTCGTTGGAATTCTATTAGTGTTGACGATTCGGTATTTGCTTTGGCGATCGCTCACCACGCTAAATCTGAGTACGCCCTTGAACGGGGTGTTTAGCATCGGGTTGTTTTTTCTAGAACTGCTGACGTTAACGGGCAGCATCATTCAACTCTCGCTCTTGTTGCGGGTGCGCGATCGCCGACCTGAAGCAGATCATCATGCAACGAACGTTCTCAACGGCACCTTTACACCCACCGTTGACATTATGATTCCGACCTATAACGAGCCGACTTTTATTCTCAAGCGCACGATCATTGGCTGTCAGGCGTTGCATTACTTGCATAAACGCATTTATCTACTGGATGATACCCGCAGAGCAAAGGTGCAAGCGTTAGCGGAAGAATTAGGGTGTGAATATGTGACTCGACCTAATAATAGCCATGCAAAAGCGGGAAATTTAAATCATGCGATTGCTCACACTCATGGCGAATTGATTGTGGTTTTCGACGCAGACTTTATTCCGACTAAAAATTTTCTTACGCGCACCGTAGGCTTCTTTCAAGATTCGCAAGTTGCCCTCGTGCAAACGCCGCAAACGTTTTATAACCCTGACCCGATCGCTTACAACTTAGGATTAGAAGACATTCTCACCCCCGAAGAAGAAGTGTTTTATCGCCAAATTCAGCCATTTCGCGATGCAGCAGGCGGTGTTATCTGTTCAGGAACTTCGTTTGTAGTGCGTCGCTCGACCTTGGCAGAAATCGGCAATTTTTTCACTGAATCCCTTAGCGAAGATTACTTTACCGGAATTCGACTGGCAGCAAGTGGCTACCGACTCGTTTATTTGAATGAAAAACTAAGTGCAGGATTAGCGGCTGAAAGCATCGCAGCACAGGCACTTCAACGAGTTCGGTGGGCACAGGGAACACTGCAAGCTTTCTTTATCAAAGCGAATCCGTTAACGATTCGTGGATTGCGTCCGATTCAGCGACTCGCGCATTTAGAAGGATTGCTGCATTGGTTCACTAGTATTTCGCGTCTTGGCTTTTTACTGATTCCTCTAGCATACGCATTTCTAGGTGTGATTCCAATTCGTGCGACGACTGCTGAAGCGTTGTATTATTTTGTTCCTTACTATTTAGTCCAGATCATCACTACGTCTTGGCTCAATCATCGATCACGGTCTGCACTGCTTGCAGATATTTACTCTTTAGTGTTGTGCTTTCCCTTAGCATTAACTGTCATACAAACGTTGTTGAATCCATTTTCTAAAGGATTTAATGTGACACCAAAAGGGGCAACCAGCGATCGCTTTACATTCAATTGGCAATTGGCGTTTCCGTTAATCGTGATGTTTTGTGCCAGTGCGCTTAGTTTGTGGATGAATTTGGGATTCTATACAATGAGCGGAATGGCGAATCCTAACGTTCCATTAGACATGGCAGAACAGTTTAAAGGACTCAGCTTAGGTCTGTTTTGGAGTGTTTATAACTTACTGATGTTGAGCATTTCTTTGCTGATTTTGATTGATGCACCGCGTCCATCGCAAAATGAATGGTTTCAACTGCGTCGTACCGTTCGCATCCAAATCGGTCAGCGCGAGTTTTGGGGCATCACAACCGTCATTTCAGAAGATGGTGCAGAAATCGTTCTCACTCAAAAAGACTTTCCAGATCAGCTTGATTCGCTGCCTAACGCGATCGAGTTAATGGAAGAAAGCTTATATATTCAAGCCTTCATAACAGCCGTTGACCGACAGGGCGAGTTTCCTACATTACGAGTGACATTTGATGCGTTGGACTTAAGCCAGCAACGCCGTTTAATTGAACTTCTGTTTTGCCGTCCAGGACAGTGGAGAAGTCGATGCGCGCCTGGAGAAGTGCGATCGCTGTGGTTATTGCTTAGAATCTTATTGAAGCCACGAGTAATTTTCGATCGTCAGACTCGAATTCACGCACTTGCAGTGGCTCAAAGTTGAGTATTGATTCTCAGCCCATTCTCATTGATTAATCAGAACGTGTTCAGCTTGGTCTATCATTCTGACTATTATTGGTTCATCATTCTAGAATGGGTTTGAACGTAACATGCACCACAGTAGATGATTTCCATGCGTCGGTTGAGTAGAGCTTCAAAAACAGGTCTCAGACGGAGAAGGAATCACCTCGATGCCAACTCACTGCACTTTCGGCTGATTCTCAGTATCATTGTGGTCTTTGCGATCGCC
Organism: Phormidesmis priestleyi ULC007; assembly: GCF_001895925.1. Classification (GTDB taxonomy): domain Bacteria; phylum Cyanobacteriota; class Cyanobacteriia; order Leptolyngbyales; family Leptolyngbyaceae; genus Phormidesmis_A; species Phormidesmis_A priestleyi_A. The sequence continues at coordinate 6,752 of NZ_MPPI01000054.1, forward strand.
GCCGTAAGTTTCATCATACTGAGTCGCCAGGAGGTGCAAACACTGCTCTCGATGAGTTCGTTTGACGGAGCGACAACCCTCAAGTTTCTCACGATGTCTTCTCAGTTAATAACCCTTAGCTTGATGGTGATCGGGGCGCTACTGATTTCCACAATCACACTCATCTGGCGATCACTCTCAACGCTGAGACATCTGAATAAGTGGGTAACGTCCTCAACCAACAGCATGAATTCCTACCCGCTCAATCTGTATCCCGCACCCAGCGAAATCAAAGTACTCGCACAGCGCCGAAACGAGATCTTGACTCAACTTGCATCAGTTAAAGAGCAGCAGCGACAGTTTACGAATGCAGTTGCTCATGAACTGCGATCGCCACTGAGTCTAGTCTATGGCTATTTGCAACGCAGTCAAAAACAAAGTAAAACGCTCACCGAAGCTCAAAAAGAAACACTGGGAATGGCGATCGCGGAAGCAGAACGGATGACAATGATTTTGCAAGATCTGATCGATCTTGCTCGTGCAGAAAGTATTGATGTGCCAATTTCTGGTGAAGTCATCATCCTAAACGATTTTATTCGTGACATTGTTAGCATGACTAAAAAATTTGAGCATCGTCAAATTGAAACTGAATTATCGGCGGTGCGAATACGAGCGCAAACGAATCGAGATTATTTAATGCAAGTTTTAGATCATTTAATTAGTAATGCAATAAAACACTCTGATCTCAATACTACGATCGTCATTATGCTTAATCAAGTCCGTGATGCAGCCATCATTCAAGTGCGCGATCACGGAAGCGGCATTTCTTCATCACAGCAAGAATTAGTCTTTGAACCGTTTTATCGAACCGATCCCTCGCGGGCGCGCTCGACTGGGGGAACTGGGTTAGGACTAGCGATCGCGAAAACAATAGCAGAACGAATGGGTGGTACCATCACTGTAGACTCTCATCCTGGCGAAGGCAGCACGTTTACATTAATCCTTCCAGCAATCGGAACCCGATCATGAGCGCTCACATTTTATTAGTTGAAGATGAAGTGAAACTCGCTCGGTTTGTTGAACTGGAACTGGTCAGCGAAGGCTATACCGTGAGCGTGGCACACGACGGTATGACAGGTCTAACGCTTGCCCGCGAAGCGACACTCGACCTGGCCATTTTAGACTGGATGCTGCCAGGTTTGTCAGGTTTAGAACTGTGTCGGCGGCTGCGATCGACGGGAAGTAAAGTTCCGGTGATTTTGCTGAGGGCACGAGATGAAGTCAGCGATCGTGTCGCCGGACTCGATGCCGGAGCCGATGATTACGTAGTCAAACCGTTTAGCATTGAAGAACTGTTGGCCAGAATTCGCGCTCATCTGCGTCGCGTTCAAGACGGCGATGAAGAGGTTCTACAGTTCAACACGTTAAGACTGAATCGGAAAACTCGCGAAGTTTATCGGGGCACTCGGTCAATCGACCTCACCGCCAAAGAATTTGACTTGTTGGAGTATCTTTTGAGGCATCCGCGTCAAGTGTTTACTCGCGATCAGATTCTCGAAAACGTCTGGGGATATGACTTTATGGGCGATTCTAATATTATTGAAGTCTACATTCGCTACTTGCGATTAAAGTTAGAAGAGAACCAGGAGCCTCGGTTACTCCATACAATACGCGGAGTTGGCTACACTCTGCGCGATTAATGTTGATTGGATCTGCGTTTTAACCTATGTACATCCCCTAAAACGCAAATTGTGAATCACAAGAAACGAACTCGATCAAACGTCTTCGGGCATCGATCGCGGTACTTAGATAAAAGCACTAACTTTAATGGACTGATTATCCATTCTGACGCTGTGGTGTTCTGTTGGAGGCGTTTTTGAAATAGGGATCACTCAACTAGTAAGGCACAATCGCCATCTTTCCCAAAAGCTATGAATTTCTCAGAGATTGACCAACTGCCCACTACTCTACAAGGAGGCGCAACCTATCAACACTTATCAACTGGACAAGTTCTATTTCATCGCAACGAAGAACCACGATCGCTCTATGCGGTAAAGTCTGGACGGATTCGATTGTTAAACTACACAAAAAGTGGTCAGTCAATTAGTCATTATGCTGTCCATGCTGGTGAAATTTGTGCTGAGGTCGCTCTCTTCTTAGATTCCTATGCTTGCAGCGCCGTTGTAGAAGAACCGACTCAGGTCTTGGTCTTTCCCAAACAGGCATTCTTGAGTACCGTTCAGCAAAATCCTGATTTTGCGATCGCATTTATGATGCAGTTGTCTTATCGATTGCACACCACAAAACTAATGGTCGAGTTACGCAGCATTCGTTCAGCCCAAGAGCGAGTTCTCCACTATTTACGCTTGATCATACCGCCTAAGAAGAACACAGTAGTCCTACAGTCGCTCAAACATGTCGCCGCTGACCTGAGCATCAGTCCTGAAGCTTTGTCTCGGACATTAGCTCGACTTGAAAGCGACGGAGTGATCACCCGCGAGAAACGTAGGCTCACCCTGCTTGAACCATTGCTGTAGCTCTAAGCTGTTGAATTTTTCTGCTTAAGGGAATCTAAAGAATCTGTCAAACTTGACTTGAATCAAGGACGCAGAAGAGGTGCTATTGTAGGCTCATTAAACGATTCTGCTGAAACCATTTTGAGAACACTTGCAGTAGCATGATGGATCGACAAAACATTCAACGCGCTGAACAATGGCAAGCCGTCCTAAAAGCATTAAGCACGTTGAGTTATCGCTCTCATGACCTTAATGGCTATCTACATGAAATCACCTGCGGAGTGAGTCAGTTGTTAAATTCGGACTGGTCGATCGTGACGATTCACGAGGAATCAAAGGGGCAAGTCGTTGCCAGTAATCTAGATATAGAGGACGCGGAAAATAGCTTCTTGGTTCACGAAAGCGTTTCGGAAATAGTCGTTCGGAGTGGGCAACCTTTCTTCATTGACGATATCAAACATCGCCCAGAAGAAGCGAACCGAATGGAAGGATATGTCTGCTATTTGGGAGTCCCACTCCGGGTTTCACAGGGAGATGTGATTGGCACTATTTGCTCATTTAGTATGCAACCACAGCACTACGATGCAGAGACCATCTCCACTGTAGAACTCTTTGCAGAACGTGCAGCAACGGCGATCGATAACTACCGCCTTTATCAGAAACAGCAGCAATTTAATGAGTTGTTAGAAGCTGAAGTAACCAAACGGACAAAGGAATTACATACGGCTCAAGCAAAGCTGATTGAGCATGAACGACTCGCTGCGATCGGAGAATTTGCGGCAATGATTGTCCATGAAATTCGTAATCCCCTAACTACAGTTCAAATGGGTTTGAACTATTTTACAAGACTAGATCTGCCTCAACCTGCCCAAGATCGACTCTCTTTAGCGAGAGATGAAGCTGAACGGTTAGCGAATCTTTTGCAAGAAATTTTGTCTTATTCAAAACCGCAAAACTTAAAACTTGCTGAGGTCGATGTTCATATATTTATTCAAAAGCTATTAGTCCCGTTACGATCGATGCCCGAAGCGCAAGGACGTGCGATCGAATACTTGCCTTTGCATTCACCTGCTCTAATTTTGGCTGATTCAGACAAGTTAAAACAAGTGTTTATCAACCTGATTCGCAATGCGTGTGAAGCTGTTGGGGTAGGAGAAATCGTCCGATGGTCTGTAGTGCAAATTTCGGCGGAACAGATTTGTATCTCAGTTCATAATGGCGGGGCACCGATTCCTGGTGATGTTTTGCCTCAATTAACTCTGCCCTTCTACTCAACGAAAGCGGAAGGAACAGGACTGGGTTTAGCGATCGTGAAGCGAATTTTAGAAGCTCACAACGGCGAACTTCTCATAGAGTCTTCTGAAACTAAGGGAACAATCTTTAGCGCCCGACTACCCCTTAGACGATTGGCTCAATGAGCTTGGGAAGGACGACGAAAAATAAAGTGTTAGTCAACCTGTAGTCTATTGACTTAAGTTCTTACGGATGCAGGACAAAAGAATCTTCTGAGACAAGTTGATACCCAGCATCGGCGGGCGACACGACTGAAATAAAAACTAATGGCTCATCACTATTATTCAGCACTCCATGCACACAGCCAGTATGAGCAATGACTACATCCCCAGCAACGATCGACTTTGTAGTGCCTGCTTTGTCTAGATAATACTCTCCCTTCCCCTCAAAATAGTCCAGGTGTCTTGCCCATTGGGATGGATGTGCGCGGCGATTTCTTGTCCCGGTTTGATATACCAGGCAACCACAACAGCATTCTCAGATTCTGTAACGACCGATCGAATAGCTTCCCCATCGGTCGGCTGAAAAAATTTAGAACTGTTGAATATTCTAGTCGTACTCATCTGTATATCACGATCAAAAATAGATTACATCAGCAGAACCTAGTGCCGCCTTTGAAAGTCCTTGATTATATCCTCTCATCGATCGCTCCAAAGAACTGTCTCACCGATAACCATTACTGCTAGAAACCGTTTGATTGCTCTTTGCGCGTCACTAGGTAGTGGTCATAGGCAGCACAGATCCAAGCACCCAGAAGCATGAAGACATTCTTATCCCAGTTGCCCTGATTGTTAGGCAGCAAGCCATTTGACCCAATTAAGCCAAACGCTAGAATAAAGCTCAACAGCATCAGCATCATGATGATACCTGCCCAGCGTACCCAACGATTGATTACAAACAGTGTCCCCACAATCATTTCGGTTGCAGGCAGCAGGTAGGCGTAGGGATAGGCAAGAATGGCAGGCATGGGACCGATTCCCTCAAATCCCCAACCCCATAGCTTTAATTTAAGCTGAGTGACCGTTTCAAAAAAGCCACCGGGAGCATTAAAGTAGAGGTAGTTGGCAATGCCAGAAAGAATAAAAAAGAGTCCGAGCAGTACGCGCATAGTGGCGATCGACTGCCTAACCATGCTGCGTTGACTTCGCAAGCTAGAACGATTGTCTGTGTCTAGAAGCATCTGGGGTTTCCTAACAAAAGATTAGATTTATTTTTGCTGAAGTTGATCGAGCAACGCTGGCAGATGGGTTGATCGCAAGGTTTGATTAAAACTCGTGGGTTGAGCCGCCCGCCAAAACAGTAGTCCGCTGCTAATCACGACCATAACGGCAGCAGCATCTCCGATACGCTGAAGTACTGATTGACGAGGCTTGGGTGTGACTCGACCGTGACGCTGAAACAGTTCGTCGGTTAACCAGCCAACCGTAGCTTTGAAATTGTGAACATAGACTGGGAGAAGTTCTAGATAAGTGCCTTGACGAACTAAGTGTCCGGCTCGTCCCGTGATCGGGACGCGATCGAACAAATTTGCCACGCCTTCACCCAATCCTAACTTTAGGAGAGTGCCCCGCAGTGCAACTGTTACAGGCTTGGGGGATTGTCCTTGAGCGATCGCGTGCAGGTTTTGAGCAATCATCGCTCCCTGCTGATAAGCAACTTGAGCAGTGGCAGGCAACGGTTTTTCTAAAACGGCACAATCTCCTCCGACAAAGACTTCTGGAAATTCTGGTAGCTGCATTGTAGAAGCGACCCGAAGACGACCTGCGCGATCGCGCATCTCTGGAGCGATCTGTAGACTCTCAATTAAAGGATGCAGCCCGGTTCCTGCTGTCCAAATGATGGTGTTTGTTTGAAGCACTTTTGTCTGCTGTGCTTGCTCGTATTCGACGGAGTTTTCAGAAATGACTTTCACCAATGCGTTTGACACTACCTCTACTAAAGTGCTGCGAGTTTGTAGCGCTCGATGGGCAATTTCTCGCAAATCACCGTTGAGGTCGCCTTTGAGAATCTCTTGACTGCGATTGAAGACAACAATTCGGATCTCTTGCAGGTCGCCTCCCAGTCGGGTATACCACTGCGGCAACAAGTCTGCTAACGTTGCTGCCATTTCTATTCCAGAAGGCCCCGCTCCAACAATAGCCACGGTCAGAAATGTTTGTCGCTTATTTGCATCCTTGGCTTGACTCGCACACTGAAGACATTCTCGCAGGTGCCGCCTCAGCGCGATCGTATCCTCCCCGGTGCGAAAGGGAAACGCAAACTTTTCTGCCCCTTGGATGTCGAAAAAGTTTGTGACGCTGCCCAGTCCTAACAACAGGTTGCCATAATCGTAGTGCAATCCTGAAGTCAGATTGACTCGACGTTGCCGCAGGTCGATCGCCTGCACTTGATCCTGCACAAACGTCACACTGTCGCATTCAAACAGCTCGGCGTAACGGGGCTGCACTTGGGTATCAGTCATCTCCCCGCTCAGGAGTTCATACAACAGTGGCTTGAACACAAACCGCTCTGCTTGATCAATGAGAACAATGGGACGGGGATAGCGACGATGACAGAGGTGCAATGCTGCAAATAAGCCCGTGAAGCCAGCACCGAGAATGACGGTGGGTAGAGTTGATTCATCCATGAATGTGAAATTCTATTTGTGTATTGAGCCAAACTCTAGAGATCAGTATTCTCGCTCAAACGCACTGAGTGGACGAAGATAGCTGCAAAATTAAGTGCAAACTTATACGAATGTTGAATCAGGAAGCATTGTGATGGCTTTTATAAAGCGCGCTGGCTTGAGAATACTCGAAGAGTTAAGTCGATGCTTAACTTCACCGTCAACTTTTCCCTTAGACAGGCTTCAAGCGTCAATACTGAGCTAATGATGAGTAAGTGCTGTACGGTCAATGCTACGATCGCGGTGATCTGAGGATTAAGTAGGGTTGTGCTTGATCGGTGACACATTCAATGATGCCTTTATGAACCCTTCATCCCGTCAACGCCAGCGGTTCTTAGTTGTAGATGACCATGAGGCAATTTTAGAGGGAACTGTTCCAGCACTCAAACGGCAATATCCTGACGTTGAAATCTTAACGGCTCAAGATCGGCACACTGCTCACCACCTGATAGAGCAATTTCACCCTGACCTGATTGTGATCGACTTGAGTTTGCCAGATCATGCTTATTCCACTGCAAATCCTGAAGTCGGAATTCAATGGTTGGAATCTTTGATGCAAAATCATATCGATCTCAAGCCCAACATTCTGGTCGTGAGTACCAACATTAAGCCTCTCGTCAGGCTAACCCCCTTGATTAACCTCTACGAAGGAGGATTTGCAGCGATGGATAAGTCTCGCCCGATTCGAGAGATGTTAAAGCTCGTTGATCTTTCCCTACGAGGCTCGATCGCGTTGCCGCTAGAGGTGCGATCGCGCCCAGAATTTGATCGCAAATGGCTAGAGGTGCTGACCCTAAAGTTTCAGTATGGGCTATCCGATCGGGCAATCCGTGAAAGGATGGGAATCGCAGAACGGACACTGCGAAATTATTGGATTCGGATTCAGGATGCGCTTGGAATTCCAGATGATCCCGATCGAGATGTCCGAGTTCAGATTGAATTAGCTGCTAGAAAGGCGGGGTTGATTAGCTGATAAATCTTGCTCTTTTAATCTCGCCAACGGGATACAATCCACCGAGTGATCTCCAAGGCAAGTTGTGACAATTAATTTCTGGCGAGATGTTGAGCAGCGCACGAAAATATTACGCGAAATCGTGCTGCCTGGTGCGGTTATTCTGGGACTGGTCATGCTGATTCGCTTGAGTGGGTTGCTGCAAGTTCAGGAGTGGATGGCGTTTGATTCCTTCTCACGCACCTGTCTATCTGAGTCGGGAGATTCATCGGTTGTGGTCGTGGGCATTGATGAAGCGGATTTGAGTCTTGTGGGTGGCTACCCAGTGCCCGATCGTGATCTCGCAGCAGTTCTAAACCGCCTGCAAAAGTATCATCCTAGTGTAATTGGTCTAGATCTATTTCGAGATGTGCCCGTAGAGCCAGGACACGCTGCTTTGATGCAAGCACTGCGATCGATTCCTAACTTGATTGGCACCGAGCTTGTACTAAACACAAGACCCGCCTGGAATGTTGAACCGCCCCCTGATTTACCACCTGAACGAGTTGGGTTTGCGGATGCGATCGTCGATGCAGATGGTAGACTGCGGCGATCGATTTTGGTAAGTTCAGCCCAGAATGGTGAGATTAAATATTCGTTAGCGCTGCGATTAGCTCAGACCCATCTAGCAGCCCACGGAATCAACTTCAAACCGGGGAATCGGGCGAGTGCGCTGCAATTTGGCTCGACTCAACTCCCTCGCTTTCAGCCTAATTCGGGTGGATATATTCGCGCTGATGCCAGTGGAAATCAGTTGATTCTCAACTTTTGCGGCACTCAAAAAATGGTGCGATCGCTATCCCTCAGAGATGTTTTGCAGAACAATGTCGCTTTAGACTGGATTGCAGATCATGTGGTGATCATTGGTATGACTGCTTCCAGCATCAAAGATGTCTTTTTCACATCTGCCCTTCAAGAGACACTGAATTCGCGATCGTCGCAGTTTTCGATGCCTGCCAATCAATTGATCTATGGAGTAGAAGCCCATGCCTATACAGTGCATCAAATCATTGACGCGGTTCAGAAAAGGCATCCGTTGATCCGAGTCTGGGCTGATATCGGCGAGTATGTTTGGATCGGGGCTTGGGGATGCCTGGGCGTGGCGCTGGGTGTGATTCTTCAATCGCCTTGGAAAGGTTTGTTGAGTCTGACGATCGCCAGCCTATTTCTGATCGTGAGTTGCCAGATGCTGCTTCAGGCTATGGGCTGGTGGGTGCCGATCGTGCCAACCATGCTGGCGCTTTGTGGCTGTGGGCTAAGTGCCTCATTTTTTGATCGAAACTTACGATTTGAGCTAGAACATCGACGACTCGCGATCGAACGCACTTATGAAGCAGTACATAATGGTCCACTGCAATATCTAGCAGTGATTTTAAGAAGTTTAGAGGAAACGGAATTTTCATCTCCACGTCTAGAACGACAACTATGGTTACTCAACGAGGAATTACGGCGGATTTTTGAATACATGCGCCAAGAAGTTTCTACCGAATACACTCGACTTTATCTGCGCGGCGATTTGGTGCTTGATCTCAGAGACCCGATTGGTGATCTGCTCTATCAGGTCTATAACCACACACGAGCAGAGCAGCTTCCAGGCTTCGACACGCTCCAGACCTTTGTGCCGCCCAATTTTGAACCCCTAAAATTCAGACAATATACTCTGGCACAAAAGAGGGGGCTGTGTTTGTTTCTGCATGAAGCCCTATTCAATGTCGGCAAACATGCTAGTGGTGCGACCCGTCTCGATGTGGTGTGTGCAGTAGAGGTAGGGTATCATGTGCTGCGGGTGATTGATAATGGACCGGGTATCGACCCCTCTAAGCAACTTCGCGAAGGACAAGGAACTCTGCAAGCGAAAATGATCGCCCGTGACTTGCGGGGTCACTTTTCCCGTCGCCCCAACCATCCCCACGGAACCCTGTGCGAATTGACCTGGCGCAACCGTCGCAATTGGCGCAGATAGCAAAGAATCCGGAGCCGTGCCGAAATCGGCAACCTCTGTGCCTTGAAAGCCTTACTTTGAAAGTGCTTTTTTGTCACGATGGCGATTAAATTAGTCGCAATCGGTGGCTCCTATGGTACAGGCTCTACGAAATTCCAAACGCTATCGCGGTTTTGTTTTGACCTCGATCGGGCTGCAAAAGCTACAGAAAAGCATCCAACAATTAGAAGCCCAAACGAGAGTCCGCCAAAGTCCTAGAGCGATCGCCGAGCGCGTCCAGCTTGCAGAACCTGATGGGATTCATCCTATGACCGTGAGAAAACTGCTGCGCTGTCAGCAAGGAGTTGATAAGCGCTCGATCTGCCAAGTCTTTGCAGCATTGCAGCTACTCTTAGAAGTGGGAGACTATGCCCATGCGAGTTTATCGGGTGCTAGAGCGATCGTCGAAGTGCTAGAACATCCTGCAAAACAGCTTCATAGTGATGTAGCGGGGAGGGACACAGCAAGCCATTTCTGTGGGCGCACTGAGGAGAAATCTCAGCTTCAGCGCCAAATTTTGGTGGAACGCTGCCGACTCGTTAGTGTGCTAGGAGTCGCAGGAATTGGCAAGACAGCGTTGGTACAAGAATTCACTGCTGAGCAACAAGAATTTGAGTATGTGGTCTGGAAATCTCTGCATCATGCTCCCACGATCGCAGCAATGCTAACAAGTCTGCTGCACTCTCTTGTGGAGCGATCGCCTGCTCCCCTCCCGACCAGTGTAGAAGAGCTCATCACCTCTCTACTCAAGCACTTACAGCAGCATCGTTGTTTGTTGGTATTAGATGGAATTGAGTCAATTTTAAGTAACCGTCCACTAGCCGGATATTACCGCGAGGGGTACGAACCTTATCGGGAGTTGTTTCGCTCGATCGCCGAGTCTCCCCACCGGAGTTGCATGGTTTTAACCAGTCAGGAAAAACCAAGAGAATTCAGACGATTAGAAGGTCGGCAGGTTCAATTTGTTCGACTTCAGGGCTTGAGTGCCTCAGAGAGCCAGCAGCTATTACAACAGCAGGGAACGTTTGCACCCATACAAGCAGATTGGCATCGCATCACAGACTACTATGGTGGAAATCCACTGATTCTGAAGATGGTGGCTGCTAGAGTTGTAGACTACTTTGACGGCAGCATTTCTGATTACCTGAGCGATGGATCACCCGAACAGTTGCTATTTCAGGAGATTCGAGATCTATTAGGTCAGCAGTTCGATCGAGCCTCTGAGCCAGAGCAGATTGTGATGGTTCATCTAGCAATAATTGGGGATTGGGTATCGCTGTCAGACCTGCAAGCTGATCTAGAGTCTGTCATCAGTCGTCAGGATTTGCTAGACATATTAGATTCGCTTTATCGTCGATCGCTGTTTCAAAAAAGCAGAGCTTCCTTTAAACTTTCACCCACGCTGGCAACGTTCATTCAAAATTACAAAAATGTTCATCCACAAAAATAGGGCAAACTGTAGGCTTGCCCTTCCAAGAGAACAACGTCTCCAATCAATCCTTAACTTCTGTCAGGAACTTGAATTCTGGCGGTTCCCACTGGAATTTGACCACTAATGCCTACCCGCTTTGCAGTAATCCCATACAGTAAGATATTGCCTGCTTCCGCATAGGTCTGAATGCCTGGAATATCGACTTCGAGAATATGACCCGGTTCGACAGGCTGACTAAACGCGATCGCGACTTGATCTTTAGTTGCAGTAATTTTTGCTGGAACTTCTTTACCCGATTCGTCAGTCACCTTGACCTGCCCGTACTTTGACATTCCAGATGGAATTCTGATCATCAAGTCTTCCAAAGACATCCCAACAACCATGACTCGAATCACATGATGATCACCTAGTAGACCCGAACTGCTAATAAAGGGAGCGGTGAAATTGAACTGCATTTGATTGAGCGCGATGGCTCGAAAATCGGGAGCCGGGGCTGTCAATCCTGGCGTGATCGCGGTGGTTGCCAATACAAGCGCGGATATGCCGCCATAAATAAAGCGTTTCATGGATATTCCTTCTAATGACTTGAGTGAGCAGGCTCTACATCATCGTGATGTTTCATGCTATTAGTTTGCAACGACTCAAGCCTTCTTGTGGGCGAAGATAGAGGCAACCTTAAATACAAGTTTGGACTGTGCTAACCCCATACAACAGACCCGTTGGAGTTAGAAAAACTCCATCTCAGGAAAATCTTCACTAGCACTTAGCAAAAAATCATTTTTCTAAATGAGAGTTGGTTGAGAAAGCGATGAGTTGTGGTTCAGTTACCTATCAGCTTTCTACACCAATTTTCTTAAAGTTCAATCATCTTTCAGCGCAACCTACAGGACACAATAGGCTGAAGCATCTTCTAACACTGCATCAAAGGACATTGATTGATGATTAAACACTGGGTTACGGCGAGTTTGATGGCTCTGGTTATCGTGGGTTGTAGCAATGCTAGTAATCAAGCTGCTGAAAGTATATCTTCTAGCCCTAATTCCACACCAGCTCAATCTGCATCTCAACCTGGTAGAGCGGCAACGATCGTAAGGGCTGGTACTTTAAAGGCGGGGGAGCATGACACACAAGGAATGGTTCAAATTGTAACTCAAGCAGGTCACACATTTCTCAAGCTGGATCAGTCGTTTAAAACTTCTAATCAAGGGCCAGACTTAGTGGTGATTTTGCATCGATCGCCCAACATTCTGGGTTCAGCAAAACCCCCTTCTTATTCGCTCAAAGCCGGGGATTACGTCGTTTTAGCTCCGCTCCAAAAGTTCAGCGGTGGTCAACAGTACGCCATTCCTGACAGCATTAATGTAGCCAATTATCAGTCGGCTGCAATTTGGTGTCGCAAGTTTAATGCCACGTTTGGTGCTGCTAAGTTAAGCAGTTAATCACGTAAAAACAGCTCTATTTTCTAGGAGAGTCGTTATGAATCTTGAAGGCAAAGTTGCACTTGTAACAGGAAGTAGTCAAGGGATCGGGCAAAGCATTGTTTTAAGGCTTGCTCAAGCTGGAGCAGATGTGGTCATTAACTATCGTTCTCACCCAGAAGGGGCTGAGGAAACGCTGGCAAAAGTTCAAGCGTTTAGCGCAGAGCGCAACTCCGAAGGAACCGGGGGCAACTGTCACATGGCAAAGTGTCTGAACGCCCAGGGTCATACCATTCAAGCAGATCTGGGTAGCGTGACTGAGGTGCGTCAACTAATTGCAGAAAGCATTAACCACTTTGGCAAGCTAGATGTTTTGGTCAACAATGCTGGAATTGAAAAACACGCTCCTTTTTGGGACGTTACGGAAGCAGATTATGATGCTGTTCTCAACGTCAACCTGAAGGGTGTTTTCTTTGCAACACAAGCTTTTGTGCAACACCTGATTGCTACGAAAAGACCTGGCAAAATTGTCAACATCAGTTCGGTACATGAGGATTTGCCTTTCCCAAATTTTGCGGCATATTGTGTCAGCAAAGGTGGCATGAAGATGTTGACTCGCAATCTTGCGGTTGAGTTGGGAGCATTGGGCATTACGATCAACAATGTGGCACCGGGAGCAATCGAAACCCCAATCAACACCAAACTACTGAATGATTCAGAAAAACTTGGAGCGCTACTGAACAACATTCCTTTGGGTCGTTTGGGTCAACCTCAAGATGTTGCTTCGCTCGTTGCATTTCTCGCCTCTGCGGATGCTGATTACATCACGGGCAGCACCTTTTTTGTCGATGGCGGGCTGCTCTGGAACTATCAAGAGCAGTAGTGGTAACAAGATTCGCACCCTGCTAGGACTGGAAACCGATGCTCCTAATCAACGATTACAAGTGCAGCCTGTTTTACCAAAATGGTTGCCTGACTTAACCCTGAAAAATCTGGCGGTGGGTGATGCAAAGGTCACTCTACGGTTTTGGCAGGATGGTGAACAAACCTCTTGGAAAGTGATCAATCTAGACGGTGAATTACACATTGACTTAAAGGATGACAAGTAATGCAAACGCTTCGTCGCCACTATCCCGAATATTTGATGGAAGCAGCCTGTTTAGGAATATTTATGTTTTCTGCCAGCGTGATCACTGCTCTGATCCAACATCCCACTTCACCAATTCGACAAGCCATCGCTGAACCATTGCTGCGTCGATTCATTATTGGCATATCAATGGGATTAATTGCGATCGCGATTATCTATTCACCTTGGGGCAAACAATCAGGCGCACATCTTAATCCATGTGTAACGTTCACGTTCTTCCGGCTTGGCAAAGTTCATCGATTAGATGTGTTCTTTTACATTGTGGCGCAATGTGTTGGTGGATTGTTAGGTGTGTTGATTGCGGCAAGAGTTTTAAAAGACGCGATGTTTTCTCAAGCAAAAAGCTTACTTGCAGATTCTACCGTGAACTATATTGTCACCGTTCCTGGTTCAGGGGGTGCTGGCGTTGCCTTTCTCGCAGAGCTACTGATTTCGTTTGGCTTGATGACGATGATTTTAGTGGTCACAAATCATGCAAAATTATCGCGATTTACAGGAATATTTTCAGGGATTTTAGTCGCCACTTACATCACCCTAGAAGCTCCCTTATCCGGGATGAGTATGAATCCCGCTCGCACGTTAGCCTCCGCCATTGCAGCGCAAAACTGGACAGCGATTTGGGTCTATTTCACGGCTCCTTTGTTGGGTATGCTGCTGGCGGCTGAACTCTATGTGCGCTTCAAAGGTCTAGCATCTGTGCATTGTGCCAAATTGAATCATCATACCCACAAGCGCTGTATTTTTCGCTGCGGTTATCGACAAGGCAGGAACAATGGACAACCCACATTAAGCGACCAGTTGCCGCATCTGTAACAGTCATCTATTCATTAGGAGAACGTTATGTCTGAGCATTACGACATCATTATTATTGGCACAGGTGCAGGCGGTGGAACGATCACGCATCGTCTAGCTCCCACGGGCAAGAAAATCCTGGTGCTAGAGCGAGGCTCCTTTCTACGGAGAGAGAAAGCTAACTGGGATACAGTTCAGGTAGTTCAAAAAGACCGTTATCACACAAAAGAAGTGTGGCGAGACAAAGACGAGCGTGAGATTCATCCTGGTATTGGTTACTTTGTGGGTGGAAATACCAAAGTGTATGGCGGGGCGCTGTTTCGCTGGCGAGAGCAAGATTTTGATCAAGTTACCCACAAAGGCGGCATTTCACCCGAATGGCAGCTTAAATATCGTGACTTTGAGCCGTACTACATCCAAGCCGAAAAACTGTACGATGTTCACGGGCAGCGAGGACTTGATCCTACTGAACCTACAGCAGATGTAGAGTATCCTTTTGCAGCGATCGAGCATGAACCGCGCATTGAGGAACTTCACCAGTCTCTACAGAACAAAGGCTTGCACCCGTTCTACTTGCCGCTCTCGATCAAACTCAATCAAGTCAATCGTCGTTTGAGTGCCTGCATTCAGTGTGATACCTGCGATGGCTTTCCCTGCCTCGTTGATGCCAAAGCCGATGCCGATATTAACTGTATCCGTCCGGCAGAGAAGTTCAACAATTTAACGCTGATGACTGAAGCAAAAGCGCTGCGATTGCACACCAGTCCATCAGGTCGAGAAGTAACTGCTGTATCCGTAGAGATCAATGGAACGGTGCGTCAATTTTCTGGAGATATTGTCATCGTTGCCTGTGGAGCCATTAACTCGGCAGCGTTGTTGTTGCGCTCTGCCAATGAACAGCATCCCCAAGGTTTAGCCAATAGCTCTGATCAAGTAGGGCGCAATTTCATGAAACACCAAAACGGTGCAATTATTGGAGTCAGTCGCAAAGCGAACCCAACCGTGTTTCAAAAAACAATGGGCATCAATGATTTCTATTGGGGCGAAGAAGGATTTGATTACCCGATGGGACATGTGCAGCTATTGGGCAAGGTGAATGCTGACATGATTGCAATGGAATCGCCCTCGATCGCAGGAATTTCCTTCCAAGACAGACACGTATTTGAGGCATTGGCGAGTCACTCCGTCGATTGGTGGCTGACCGCAGAAGATTTGCCCGATCCTAACAATCGTGTGCAGGTGAAAAACGATACGATTCATCTCCACTACACCGAGAACAACACTGCCGCCTACGATCGCTTGTTGCATCGCTGGATCGAGACCATGAAAGCGATCGGCTGTGGTGACCGAATTATTCCCTGTTCGTTCTACTTCAAGAAAAAGTTGCCGATTCAAGGAGTCGCCCATCAGTGCGGAACGTGTCGCTTTGGCGATGATTCAACTACCTCTGTTTTAGATCTCAACTGCCGGACTCACGACGTAGACAATCTCTATGTGGTGGATGGTAGTTTCTTTCGGTCGAGTGCTGCGGTGAATCCAACCTTGACGATTATCGCTAACGCCTTACGAGTAGCAGACCATCTGATCGATCGATTGAACTAAGCAATACCGTGATGCTATGACGACTTTCAGAAAACTGCTACAACGATCGCTGCTGTCTGTGTTGATCTTCGCGACGATCGTCGCGACCCATCAGCTTCAGGCTAATTCACAGCTTCAACTACATTCAACTCCTACGATTCAAATCGCGCAAACTCAGACCGTTCAGAATGCGGTGGTTGCCGTTGAGTCGATCGGGATGACAGTTTCCGACATGGATCAGGCAGTTGCATTTTATAGCAATGTACTGTCGTTCAAAAAAATGTCAGATGTCGAAGTACTAGGGGAAGCCTACGAACAACTGCAAGGCTTGTTTGGCGTTCGGTTGCGCGTGGTGCGAATGCAGCTAGGCGCTGAATCGATCGAACTCACAGAGTATCTCACACCCAAAGGGCGACCGATTCCGATTGACTCACGCAGCCACGATCGCTGGTTTCAACACATTGCCATTGTTGTCACCGATATGGACGCAGCTTATCAACACTTGCGCCAATTCAAAGTGCAACACGCTTCAACGGCTCCACAGCGCATTCCCGATTCTAACAAGCCTGCCGCAGGCATTCGCGCATTTTACTTCAAAGACCCCGATGGTCATAATTTGGAGATTATCTACTTCCCACCCGGAAAAGGCGATCCAAGATGGCAAGCGCCCACGAAACAGTTATTTTTGGGCATTGATCACACTGCGATCGTGGTTTCTAATACAGCCACTAGCCTCAAGTTTTACCGCGATCTGCTGGGTCTAAAGTTGGTCGGTGAAAGCATGAACTACGGCACTGAGCAAGCCCATCTCAACAATGTACAAGGCGCACGATTACACATTAGCGGCTTACGCTCCCCGACTGGAGCCGGAATTGAGTTTCTGGAATATTTGGAACCACGAGATGGGCGATCGATCCCACAAGATGCCCGATCGAATGATCTACTTCACTGGCAAACGACCCTGGTAGTCAAAAATGTGGCAGCAGTTGTCCAACAGTTACGCCTCAAGCAAGCGACTGCCATCTCGTCTCAAGTTGTAGTGATTCCCAATCCGACCCTCGGATTCAAAAAGGGATTTTTAGTCCGTGATCCAGATGGTCACGCGCTACGGTTGGTCGAGAAATAATCTTTTCAGTTTTGTCGCTCAAGTGTTCTAACGTGCGATGGCAGGAGTTCGATCGATTCAGCGTAATGTCTAATTCAGCGAGAACGAGAAAGTTCACTTTTCTCTACCTTGAAGCCGAAAAATCCGAGTTCCGTTCCGTATAATTACTCAAAGTCGGGGAGTTATACGGCGTGAATTCAGTATAAATTCTAGAAAAACGGGAATTATCCGGTTTGCAAACGGCATAATTCCTATGTGCGGGGGAGTTATCCGGTTTGGCAGGCGTTCAAACGGCATAAATAGTAGTTAAATTGCAGTAAAAACTACACTTGTACTATCTACTACAATTACTCTAACTGCAATTTAACTACTCATTGCAGCCGATGCAACAAATAAGTCACTCGCAAGATTTTGACACACTCAAGCACGGCTGAATTCGCTTCAATTAGGTGTCACCGAGTGAGGTTATTTTTATGGTTTGGACAGACCTACTTTCCGCACTAGGTGGAGCAGCAGTTGTTTTGGCAGCTATCGCATTTTTAGGGAGATTGATTGCAGAAAAAAGTGCGGAAGCTGCCATGAAACGATTTGAAAGCACCTTAAAGCGAGCAGAAGCTGAATACAGTTCGATACTTGAACGCACCGAAGCAGGATATGGCTCGTCTTTGAAGCGTTTAGAGGCAGAACATGGTGCCCTTCTTAAAACCATTGAGAAGTTGAATAAATCTACGCTTGCTTTTACGAGTGCCGTTGATACTGACTTGCGTACACGCAGAATTGAGGTTTATTCAGAGCTGTGGGAAAAATCGGGCACTCTACCGCTATGGCCTCATAATCGAGATCTCAGCTACACAGATCTGCAAAACCTTGCTCTTGCTTTTCGTGATTGGTATTTCAAGAAAGGGGGAATTTATCTATCGCGAAATGCTCGAGAAGCTTACGGAGAGCTTCAAAAACATTTGACTTCTGTTCTATCAGCAAGTTCTGAAGGTCTATACTCTGTAGGGGCACAGACTTCGTTTTTTTGGGTATCCTTGATGAGAAACACCGTAAAAGAATAGGGGAGGTTCCCTTGATTGAGATCTCATTCAGCGAAGTCGAGATTGCAGCCCTGCCCTATGAACGGTTCCATCCCCCCCATCCGCGAGTCCAGGGCAAAATGGAAGCGTTGGATTTGAAGAGTCAAGGCTTACCCCACTGGGAAATGGCTCAACTGGTACAGGTGAGTCAGAACACCCTACGGAGTTACCTCAAAGACTACCAAGCCGGGGGCATTGCTGGACTGAAAGTGTTGACCTTTTATCAACCCCAAAGTGAGTTGAAGCCGCACCAAGCCACATTGGAAGCCCAATTCAGGGCACATCCTCCTCAAAGCTTGGCACAAGCAGCGGCGAAGATCGAGGCGTTGACTGGGATTCGGCGCAGTCGCAGCCAGGTACAAGGGGTGCGACCTCCATCCGATACATTGGAAAAAACCGATTACCTTTTGCTCCATAAGGGTTTTGAGTGCCTGTAAAATTGATCAATGAATAATCAAAAAGACTACTGTGAAATCGTTCAAAAACCTTATCAGCAGGAGGCTTGAGTCACTTTAGTATCAGGTAGAGGTCGCACCCTCGTAAAGCCGTCCTTCGCTCTGCTAAAGGACGGGGTTTCTACCCATTTCTCTGATGATAGGAACTGATCTGAGCGATCGCGCTTAACTGCACTAATCTCAAATCCTGATGGATATACTCAATCACTTGTTTCAAACTAGATTGAGACAACCCGTTTGAATCACTAGAGAGTTTGGGGTGCGTGGTGCAATACTTCCGTAATAGGTGAATCGCTAGGGCAGTTCTGAGGCTATCGACTAGCAATTGACCTGCCATTCCACTCCGCTCTGTTTCTACTTTCAAAGGGGTGCGACCTCTACTTGATTTAATCATTCAATCATGATATTACCTCAGTGATGCAACCAAGAGGGGTGAGTATGAGCGCTCAATTGTTAAGTCAGTCCGGGACACAAGTGAAGA
>NZ_MPPI01000055.1 GCF_001895925.1 Phormidesmis priestleyi ULC007
GGTAGAGATATTGATCCATCCGCGTGATCTCGCTCGGCATCTCTGCTTGAGCCAGCGTCTGTTGGGCAGACAGGGCGTAAGCGGTTTTGGTTTCCACATCCACCACCCCCACTAACGAGATCTCTAAGCCTTTCTCTACCCGGCTAGCACAACCATTCCAATACCAGTCGATGCCCTCCGTCGCCTTGCCGCTCTTGGGAATAAACGAGCTATCCATCACCAACAGCAACGCCTGTTCTGTCCTAGCTCCAAGGTTGACCAGTTCGACATTGAACGAGGTGAAGTCAAACTCCGCCCCGAAGTGCCGTCGGTACGTCTTCTCATGCAACTCACTATAGCGGCTCAAATTCGTGAAGTTGACCTTGCCGCAGACAATCAGAATCGTTGAAAACAGCGTCACGAAAAAGGTCACTTGCGGTTTGCGAAAACGCCCACTTTGGTCAGTAGGCTCTGTACAATGGCTTCCATAGCTATCTATCCGGTGCGCTTGATTTAGTAGTTGCACCCTATCCGATGGATAGCTTTTCTGTCAAAAATTGTCCGAACTATTGGTTGCCTCTGACTTTGATAAAAAGATCCCGTCCACGGTTGAATCAGGGTTTGAGGCTTAAAACCTGCTCAAATTTTGTCCGGAGTATTGTTCTTTGTTCCCTAGTAAAATCTTTTTCAATTAATTTGCTATTGGCACTTCCAAAATAATTAATGCTATCTGTCAAATCTTGCCCAATATAAGTTTTCCCATTGGGATAAGTTATTTTATAAATCACTTTCATCAATACTCCGGACAATTTTTGAGGCAGAAGCTGAAACCCGCATTCTACCGTTGTAGATAGCCTCATTGAGAAGGCTGAAACCCGCATTCCATCGTTAGCGATTCAAAATTGTCCGGACTGTTGTTTCATGATTCGAGTTGAAACTACGAGAGTAGTTAGAAATAGCTGCTTCACACACAGACAAGCTTCAAGCTGCGCCCAAACCAAGATTTAGCGGTCTAAAACTTAGTTGAGCCGCAACCGCAAGCGGTTCTGCTCACTGACGAAGAATGCAAATTCGGTTGTCGGCTCCAACGCTAGTTAGATCGTAGCGTCACGAAAATTTTAGCATACAGTACAAGTGAACTAAATGGCGCTGTCGATCTAACGACTAAGATAAGCGGCAGTAGATAACATTGGCTGCATCACCACTAGCTTTCGGTTGTCCGCTTCATCGACTTGTTAGCTGGCGAAACTACACGACGATACTTTGTTGAAATCATCACCTCTCAAACTCGGTCAAGAGACTGATGCGGTTCTGGTGGCAGTTCAATTTGAATTCGATCGCCAGATCTAACCTCCCCGCCAATTGCAACGATACCCATAACACCAGCTTTGCGGATTAACTTACCGTGTTCGTCACGATCTAACACTGCTGCCATCAGTCCTGTTTGGAATTGATCCAACTGGGCACAAGGGTTTCCCAGACCTGTCAGTTCCACTACTGCCTTATTGCCTAGATGCAACCGTGTACCTGTTGGTAAATCAAGCAGATTAATTCCTCGTGTTGTAATGTTTTCACCCATCTGCCCGGCTGATACAGCAAAACCAGCAGCCTGCAACTCGTCATGCAATTCAGCGTGAATTAAGTGAATTTGGCGTAAATTAGGTTGATTTGGATCAACAGCTACTCGCGAGCGATGCTGAACCGTCTTACCCATGTGCGAATCACCTTCAACACCTAAACCAGTTAGAAGCTGAATACTTTCTTGGTTTGGTTTTGTAAACGTGTGAGTTGTACTGCGGCTAACTGCTATCACAACACCACTCATCCCCACTACCTCAGTCTCTAAATCACAAACCTTATTCTAAACTCGCTCACTACCTGTCTTCCTACGTTCGCTTGATTTTGAATACAAACAACAGCCTTCAAACTACTGCCAACACCTATAAACGAAGCAAGCTAACTTCTTTTTAGAGAGAAAGTTTCCGTAGATCCATCCCAAAACGGGTGGATCGGCAGAAGTTTTCTGCATATTACCCTAAATTGGGTGGATCTACGGAAGTTTTCTGCATATTAACCCAACCAAGGTGGATCGGAAGAAATTTTCCGCATATCTTCAGATTTGTGCTTAATTATACGAGTATTATTAAGCGCATAATGTACTGATGTGACCCAACTGCTCATGGAACCGCGCCCGAAAAAGCTTTTAGACCAACTGCGTGACACGATTCGGCTCAAGCATTATGCTTACCGCACCGAAGAAACCTATGTACAGTGGGCTAGACGCTACATCCTGTTTCATAACAAGCGGCATCCCAATGAAATGGGACGTGTCGAAATTGAGGCATTTCTGACGCATCTGGCTGTTCAAGAGCGAGTTGCCGCGTCTACTCAAAATCAGGCACTCAACGCGATTCTGTTTCTCTACCGAGAGGTGCTGAAACTAGAAGTGTCTGAGGTAAATGCGATTCGGGCAAAACGCACCCAGTATCTTCCCACCGTCTTAACCAAAGCAGAGGCGCGGGAGGTGATCCAACACATCTCTGGAGTCCAGCAGTTAGTGGTGAAGTTGCTCTATGGTGGGGGACTGCGTTTGTGCGAAGGGTTACGCTTGCGGGTCAAGGATGTCGATTTTGCCCAACATCAGATTTTGGTGCGAGACGGTAAGGGTAGCAAGAGCCGCGTCACCATGCTGCCAGCCAGCGTGACAGCAGAACTGCACGACCATTTAGTGAGTGTCAAGCGCCAACATCAGCAGGACTTAGGGCGAGGTTTTGGAGCCGTTTCATTGCCCTATGCGTTGGATCGCAAGTATCCAAATGCGAATCGGGACTGGGTGTGGCAGTTTGTGTTTCCCTCCAGTCAGATTGCTAAAGATCCGCGCGGTGAGCTGATGTGTCGTCATCATCTACATGAGAGTGGGGTGCAAA
Organism: Phormidesmis priestleyi ULC007; assembly: GCF_001895925.1. GTDB lineage: Bacteria > Cyanobacteriota > Cyanobacteriia > Leptolyngbyales > Leptolyngbyaceae > Phormidesmis_A > Phormidesmis_A priestleyi_A. Next base: position 2,907 of record NZ_MPPI01000055.1, read on the forward strand.
AAGCTGTGAAGCAGGCAGTGCAGGCAACAAAGATTGCCAAGCGGGTGGGCTGTCATACCTTTCGACACAGTTTTGCGACGCATCTGTTGGAGAGTGGGTACGACATTCGCACGATTCAGGAGTTGCTAGGGCACAAAGATGTCAAAACAACGATGATTTACACTCACGTTTTAAACCGCGGTGGGCGTGGAGTTTGCAGTCCGTTAGATGCGTAGTCGCCCCCACCTCCCCAAAAAAACGATTAGCTTCGCAAGAGCCGAGGCAACGCACCTCCTCAAAAATTCATCATTCCAAAAAGCAAAAAACTCCTGTACAATACATCGCAGTGATGGAGTTGTGCCCCGAAGCCTGATCGACGAAATCAGACTCCGAGGACTTCCATCCCTAGTTAAACCGACTAACTCAGGAGGCGTTCATGATTGTACACCGTCAGCTTTGCTATGGGATCTTGAAAGGCTGGAATCAAGATCCTGCATACGTTTTTCACCCCAATGGAATGTCTGAGAGATCAGTGTTCTTGTCCTCTTTGAATTAACCGAGAGGACAAAAATATGGGAGTCAGGACGATCGTACCTGGCTCGATTTCGTTCACCGTTGAGTTGCGTTGCTCAACCGAAAAACGTTATCGAGTCAGTGTCACTTTGGATTTGCAAGAGCGTTACATCTTCCTTTCGTCTGGCATTCTCGTGAATGTGAGCGACAGCATTGAAGATTTCGTTTCACAACTGAGTGAGATTGCATCCAATCAACTGGCATTGTTCAAATGGGATGGCACGAGTGATTTGACGACTGAATATCAAATTGTTCGAGTGTTGCCAGGATATCAGATTGAGCGTTCTTTAGTAAAGTTCAATATTGTTATCGGCAATGGTTTACCAGTTCAAGTAGAGGAGTTGCACAACAAAGTCACCATTCAACTCTAGGAAGTTGAGCGTTGGGGAGCCGGGGATTATCCTTTGGGGATCGGCTCCCTTACAAACTTGCGCGAAAACAGAATCTCTCGCTGCGTTGTTCGTGAATTTGGACTTCGCTCAACCCACTCGCTAGCTGAGGGCTGAACGAAGTCGAAGCCCGAAGAAATCGATTGATTGAGACTCTATTAAACCGCAATTCCCTTAGCGTGAAAGGGGCACTGCTCCGGCACCGTTCGGTGTCGCTCCATTGGTGGGAGCGATCGTTCCGTTCTGAGACTGATTTAGATTAGTCGCCAGAGGTTGTTTTTTGGAGCGTTTGTAATTACTCGGCGGTTTTCCACCTGCCATCTCATATTCCTTGCTGTCTCTGCCATACGTCGCTACCACAGCGCTCAAAAGCCGTGTTGACAAGATGGATACGGCAGCTTCGACTTCGGCAAACTCAATGCGGGTGCGATCGACAGCGGAAAGGGCAAGATTATGGGTTTGCAAACAGGTGTCTGAAGTGGTAATCAATGCAGCATAGTCTTGCAGCGTTAGCCCATTGCCTAAATCTAGATTGGGATGAATAGATTGCAGCCCGCGCAATCTTGCCTGCGCTTTTTCTAAAGTGGCAGAACGTCGTTTTTGATAAACCATAGAGTAGCTCCCAATGCCAGATGCAGTTGTGATGACAGGTCTACTTTAGATCTGCGCTCAGTTCACCGAGATCCGTAGAACCTTGGAATCTAGTTGAATAGAGGAGTTGCCGTTGCGTTTGACTTCCGTAAACTCCGCTATTCAGGGAGTCAAATGCCGTTTCGTAGACCTCAGTGATCGTTTCGTAGGTTTCAACAACAGTTTCGTAGACCTCAGTGATCGTTTCATAGGTTCCAAAAATGGTTTTGTAGGTTTCAACAACGGTTTTGTAGACCTCGATCGTTGTTTTGTAGGTTCTAAAAACGGTTTTGTAGGTTCTAAAGACGGTTTTGTAGGTTCTAAAAACGGTTTCGTGAACCTCGATCGTTGTTTTGTAGACCCAAAGCGTTATTTCTACAAAAAAGCTATCGATCTATTGAGGCGCAGTTCAGAACAAACAAACACCCGATCGATAGCTTTATGAAAATTGTACAAAGTTTGAGGGGGAGAACCTCTTGTGCTTAGGATCGTGGACTAAATAACCTGTAAAAGTCCTCTGATTTGTGATCGCCGAGACTTGCGCCCCCTAAATCCCCCACGAGTGAGGGACTTTGAAACTGAAGTCTTGGCTCAAAGTCCCCCAGAATGGGGGATTTAGGGGGCTGAAGCCGACCCAAACGCAGCGATAAAGACTGGTGTACACCCTAACTTTTTAGGGAGAGGGCGAGAAGTTACACCTTAATAAATCCACGTTCCTTAAGACCTCAGCGCGTCTAGCATGGCTTGGTGAATATGGCTCTGGTCAACCGCACGCGGAACACCCGGAATTTTATATCGCTTCGGCGTTCCACCAGGAGGACTGTCTACAAAATCCACATCGCGACCGACAAAATCTGCCAGCCTCAGCGCACCGCCTTGGAAGTAAACAGGGACCATGCGGTTGCTGTGGTTGCCCCACCCATACTTGATGGCTGGGTCAGACCCCCAGAAGTGCCCCGCAGTGTTGGGCGTGTGCTGGTTGTAGGTCAGGTCTTTTGCCCCCTTTGACTGCACGAGTTGTGCATAGTTGTCATTTAAGGTCAAATAGTGGTCGTGGTCGGCGGTGACAATTAGCACATTCTTCTTCCAGCCGCCGTTTCGACCGACCCACTTGATGACTTCGCTAACGGCGGTGTCAAACGATCGCATCGTCCCGATCAAATTGTCGAGGTTATTATCGTGGGCAGCCCAATCCACGTCGCCGCCTTCAATCATCAGCCAAAATCCGTCTTTGTCTTTACCAAGCACCTCTAGCGCCGCGCGACTCATTTGAGCCAACGTCGGATTTGCTTTGACCTCTTTGGCAATGAACTGGCTGTCTGTTTCACCCGGAGCTAACGGACGAACGGTATCCGGTTTAGGAATTTGAGTGCCGTTATTCACCGGAGATCCGGTTGGGGCAGTCGAGGCAGAAGCCGTGGCGTAAACGGCGAAGTTATCTAACCCAGTTGAGCTGTAATCACCGGATGCCCCTCGAATCGGAATGTTGCCATTCTGACCACGGGCACCATATAGCCCTAGCAGCCGTTCACCTGTATTGGGGTTAATCTTTTTAGCCGTTTGGATCAGGGTTTTGCCGCCATCGACGATCGCGCCTAAATTATTCGTCGTCGTGACTTTCGTGTCGCGTTCTAAAAACCTGTAGCCATATCGGTTGTTTTTAGGCTTCGATCGCAGTTCTTCATAAGTAGACTGCTTAATATAGTTAAACGCAGTCAATGTCTTTGTTGGATCTTTGGGGTCGGGGATATTCTTAGGAACAATGGTGCTGGCAGAGGTCGTATTTTCATAATCTAGAGGATGCCCGCCGCCAATTAACACCGTTGGCAAATAGCCTTGGTCTTCTCTAATCGCTTCTTGCAGAATGTTGTCAAGCGCCGGGAAATTGTTGTCATATTTGCTGCGACGGTTGACGCTCGATGCCGCCGCTCCTGGAGTTGCGTGAGTGATGGGGACTGACGTAACTAAGCCCGTCGATTTGCCCAATGCTTTGGCATCTTGCAGAATGGTTTTCACCGAACTCCGCTCGTAGATATCGACTGCCATTGCGTTGTTGTAGCTCTTAACCCCGGTATAAAGCGTCGATGCCGTATTCGCCGAATCGGGATAGCTGCACTTAATATATTCAGGGTCAGCACTACCAGGAGACGCAGGGGTTAGAGGTGTCCAGGGGTTGGGCCCACCTTTAGCAGGCTCAAATCCAACAATGTTGCCACCTAAAGGGTCGCCTCCGAGTCGGCACGGTTGAGCGGCTGTGGCAGTCAGGTTGCGGGCAGGGGTGCCAGGGTTGAGCGCCGGGTTGAATTGGAAACCAGCCCGAACCGGAGCCGCGCCTGTGACTCCACAGTCCAAGGTGCCTGTAGGGTTCGCAGTTGTTTTGCAGGTTGTTGCGGTGGCATCTAGAGCGCTATTGCCCGTCGAGCCAGCGATCGTCGTTCCATAAGTGGTGGCGTAGGTGTAACCCGTCAACTGCTGAAAGCTTAAGCCTCGCCCTTTGCCCGCCTTGTAGAAGGGTGCGCCCTTGGCTACGGCAGCCGCACGAGCCATGTTCCAGCCCATGCCATCGCCGATCATTAAAATCACATTCACCCCGTTGCCCGATCGAGCAGCCAAGGCAGATGGCGTATTAAAAGGAACAAGATTAACTGAAACAGTGCAGAAGAGGCACGCCATGAAGAAGGACAGATGCCGGGTGATAGTCTGAAGAAATTTCGTCATTGCGGATTCCTTGAGCGGTGGGCTTCCGGGTGGTTTGTGAACACAGAAATCTGTGAGATTTACGCGGGGCAAATCTCGGCGATCGATTGATTATTGCCCTCGTCTCAGAGGTCAGAAGCTACCTGGCTAACGCTACTGATAGAAATTGGGTGCCCGGTGACTCGCTGCGGTTTCTAGGGCAAACTCGCTGATAGGGGGTTGAGCTTGCGACTCAGGGATCACAGAAGCGCTTTGCACGGGTGCGATGTTAGGGGCAGAAACCGAGACGATCGCCACTGCTAAAGCGCCGCAGAAGCCCACGAGAAAATAGATCAACGGACGAAGGCGAGAAAAATTTAAAGTCATCATTGATGGCTCCAACTTAAAAGGAAGGACTGGCAAGCACATAGAGAGTGAAGACGCATAGGTAACTTGAATCAATGACTAGGTGTTCAGAAATCTCTCAATCAGATTAATACTTAGTTTGCTAAACTCCGTGTTTTCCCCAATACATGAGAGGTTAAGCTTTGGGTAAAAAATGGGTGTAATTTGGGTTTTTCAGATGATTGTTCGCTAATGATTTGCAGCGTGATTTCTTGAATCAAAAACTGCTGAGACAAATGACTGCTAATTCGTTCTAATAGACAATCGCGATCGTGATTATCCAACTCTGGCAGAACGTGTAGATGAACATTAAGCGCTACGTGACCTGATGTGATACTCCAAATTCGTAGATGATCAACTTGGGTGACTGGCTCAAATGTCATCAGTGATGTCTCAACGTCTGTTGGATCGATCGAACTGGGGGCATATTCCAGCAGAATTTCTAAGCTTTCTTTAATCAACGGTAAGGCGCTCAGACTGGTCAACCCTGCGACCAACAGGCTGGCGGTGGCATCCATCCACATCCAGTGCCAGAAATAGATCGTCAGACTCGCCGCAATCACGCCCACTGAGCTAGCAGCATCGGCTAGAACGTGCAGGAAAGCGGCTTTCAGGTTCAAATCGTTTTGACTGCGCTGGTGCAGCAGCATCAGATTGAGACTGTTTACTCCTAGCCCGATCGTGGCACCGATCAGCATCGGCAAGCCCAAAACGGTCTGCGGGGCGTGAAATCGATTTACACTTTCCCAAATCACAAACGCAGCGATCGCCAATAGACTCAGCCCATTCAGCAAAGCGGCGAGAATCTCGACTCGTTTGTGCCCAAAGGTCGATCGTCCCGTGGCAGGGCGCTGGGCAATCCACACGGCAATCAGCGTCATTCCTAACGCCGCGATGTCTGCAAATAAGTGCCCTGCGTCTGCCAATAGCGAGAGACTATGGCTAAACGCCCCGACGATCAGTTCGGTGGCAAAAAGACTGCTTAAAAGAACAAGAGCAAGGCTCACCGTTTGCACTTTTTGTCTAGGGTTTTCTGAATGCAGATAGCCACAATAGCAGGAGCGCAAGGCGGATGGTTTACGGGTAGGTCGATCGACGGTTAATGTCATTCAGCGTCACTCAAGACGATTGGATTGAGGAATAGGAAAGGCAGCAGTCTGCTCTTATCTCTGAACAGACTATCAGATTTGTCTTTAATAGAGGGGTAAGCGAACGTTAACCTTGAGTAAAATCAACCTTGAAACCTGACTTTTGGGGTGAACCCAGATCTATACTGGCAGGCATCCCACGATCGTTGGTTTTGCCCCGTGAGCTCAATACCAAAACTTAAATTAGCGTTTAAGTGGAGTGTCCAACCTCGGTTGCTTTTGTCTGTCTTGTTAGCGGGGTTAGTTGCGGTCTTGCTGCCGCCCTGGTTTCACTGGGCAACTCGCGCCCTCTGCATCTGGGACACTGGCATGATTAGCTTTCTAGGCTTGAGTTGGTGGCTAATGGCGAATGCTACCCCTGATTCTATGCGCCGCCATGCTCAACACGAAGACCCTGGACGATTGGTCATTCTCAGTTTGATTACGGCGGCAGCCTTTGCGAGTTTATCTGCGATCGGGTTTATTTTGCACGACAAAGGGTCAGAGAATCGGCTCCTAATTTTGCATTTGGCACTGTCGATCGTCACGATCGTCGGTTCGTGGCTGTTGGTGCATACAATCTTTGCCTCCCACTACGCGCACGCCTATTATCAAGCCGGAAAATCACTTCGCGAATGTAAAGAAAACGGCTTAGATTTTCCGGGCGACATCGAGCCAGATTATTGGGATTTTCTCTATTTCTCGTTTGTGATTGGGATGACGAGCCAAACGTCAGATGTAGAAGTGACTTCTCGGCAGATTCGGCGACTGGCGCTGCTGCACGGAGTGCTGGCGTTTTTCTTTAACACGACGATCGTAGCGATGACCATCAACATCATCGCAGGTCTGATTTGAGCCAAGTCTGCTGAATCAATTGCCCAGGTTTCTCAGTCCAATTGCAGATTTCGGTCTCTCCTATCACCTCGTAATCTAAAGGTTAAAGTTTTGTAACTAAATTGCTCACATCCGAAGCCGATCTCAGTCTAAACTCTTTGAAGACCCGTATGCAGTGCCCAGTCCTTATGCCAATCGCTCAATCTGCCAAACCGATTCCGAAAGACAACCCTGTTTGGAGCCAGCTTTTTATCGCTGGCTTACTGCTGATGCTCTCATCGGGCTGTAGCGGATTCTCAAAAGCAGAAGCCGAGTCAAAGCGACCTTCAGGCGCACAGCAGGGCAACCCCAACGTCGATGTGGCGATCGCACGGACTGATTCCCTACAGAAACAACTCGAATACACGGGAACTACTCAGCCCGTCCGTGAAGTGTCGGTTCGTGCCCAAATTGAGGGGCGATTGCTCGATTTGAATGTCGATGTGGGCGATCAGGTGCAGCAAGGGCAAGTCTTGGGGCGATTAGATGACGCAATTCCTCTGGCTGCCGTGAGTAAAGCCGAAGCCGATGTTGCCGCGCAGCAGTCAGAAGTTGCCCAGGCAGAGGCAGAACTTGGCAACATCCGCACCCAGATAGAACGTGCAAGATTGGAGCTTCAGCAGGCTCGATCGGACGCTGCGCGAACTCAGCAACTCTTGCGGGAGGGTGCGATCTCAGCCCAGCAAGCCGAAACCGATCGCACGGCTGCCCGCACCGCAGAACAGGCATTTCGCTCTGCCCAGGCGCAAATTAGAACGCAGCAACAAGCCGTCACCGCTGCTCAAAAACGAGTCACTTCTCAGCAGGCAATTGTCAATCAAGAAACAGAACGGCGATCGTATACGGTTCTGAATTCTCCGGTCACAGGCTCGGTGTTGCAGCGCGTCACCGAACCGGGAAACTTAGCTCAAGCAGGCAGCGAAATTCTCAAGCTAGGAGACTTTAGCCGCGCCAAAATTGCAGTTCAAGTTTCAGAGTTAGAGCTAGGCACGATTCGCGTCGGGCAACCCGTGCAAGTGCGTCTAGATGCCTTTCCAAAGCAGCAGTTTCAAGGACAAGTGAGCCGCATTTCTCCGGCAGCAGACCCCACCGCTCGACTTGTGCCGATAGAAGTTACCCTTTCTAACCCAGAGCGCAAAATTCGCAGTGGCTTGCTGGCACGAGTGAACTTTGCGCGATCGGCCACTCAACGAGTCGTGGTGCCCGAAGCGGCGATTCAAACTCCTAAAGGTCAAGACAACTCAAACACTGGAACTCTATTTACGGTGAATGGCAAAGGAGATCAAGCAAAGGTGGTGGCGCGATCGGTGAAGTTAGGTCAGCGATCTGATGGCAAAGTCGAGATTTTGTCAGGGCTTCAGCCCGGAGAATCATTTGTCGCTCGTGGAAATCGAAATCTCAAAGACGGCGACTCAGTGCGTTTGAGCTTTCTTTCTGAAAAGCCTCAGCAGTCCGCTCAATAAGCAGCTAGGTAGAACTTAACTTCAGAGACTCCAAACCGTCCTTACTCTACTACTCCATAAAACGATTTATGACGACGCAGAACTCTAAGTCTTCAGGCTTTAGCATTAGTGCAATTGCAATTCGCCAGCACATTGGCACATTGATGCTGACTTTAGCAGTCATTGCGATCGGTATATTTTTTATCTTCAATCTTCAGGTTGATTTGCTGCCTTCTATCACCTACCCCCGCATTGGTGTGCGCGTCGATATTCCTGGTATTGCCCCTGAAGTGGCGATCGATGAAGTCACTAGACCGCTCGAAGAAGCCCTTTCGGCAACAGAGGGGGTGGTGCAGGTCTACTCTCAGACGCGAGAAGGACAGGTGAACATCGACTTGTATTTTGAACCGGGAGGTAACATTGACCAAGCGCTGAACGATGCCACGGCTGCCTTTAACCGGGCCCAAGCAAATCTGCCCGATGTTGTAGAAGCACCACGTTTGTTCAAAGTAGATCCGTCCCAGCTTCCGGTTTATGAACTGGCGATCGCGTCTCCATCATTAAAGGATGTAGACTTGCGGGTATTTGCCGACGAAGAGCTAGCGCGTGAACTCGGAGTTGTGCCAGGGGTGGCATCCGTAGACATTGCGGGTGGAGTGCCCGAAGAAGTGCGCGTCGTTTTAGACCTCAATCGTCTCCAATCTCTGGGGATCGGCATCAACGAAGTTTTGACTGAGCTAGAAGAAACTAATCAAGATGTTTCTGGGGGACGAATTCTAGGTGAGCTTTCTGAGCCGTTGACCCGTGCGATCGGGCGATTTCAGAACGTCGATCAGATTCGCAACCTCTCGTTTAGAGTTGCCAATGCTGCGCCAACAACGGCAGAGGCTGAACCAAACAGCCGCGTTTCCGCCGATCGTCGAGTTTATTTGCGCGATTTTGCTCAAGTTGCAGACGGGACAGAAAATCAGCGCATTTTTGTCTTGCTGAACAAGCAGCCTGCGGTCAAAGTCAGCATTCAAAAACAGCCCGATGCCAACACGATCGCAGTCGTAGAAAGTGTGAAACGGCGCATCGAAGAGTTGCGACAAGCCGGGGCCATCCCCAAAGATATGGAGTTAATTCCGACGCTGGATGAGTCGGTGTTTATCCAAGAATCGCTGGACAGTGTGACGGATGCCGCGATCTCTGGCGCGGTTCTCGCTGCGCTCGCTGTGCTGTTGTTTTTGGGTTCTCTGCGGCAAACGCTGATCATTAGTTTGACCATTCCGCTCTGCACACTGGCTGCCGCGATCGCCATGAAGCTGTTCGGGTTTTCGCTTAACGTCTTTACGTTGGCAGGGCTGGCAATTAGTGTCGGACAGGCGGTAGACACTTCAGTTGTGGTTTTAGAGAATATCAACAAGCGATCGGTTACACTAGGCGGATCTGCCCCTATTAATCACAACGGACAAACCCGCCAAGCTGCGATCGGCTTAGTAGAAGCCAGCAGTCGAGAGGTAGAATCTTCGCTGGTCGCGGCAACTGGAGGCAACTTAGTATCGGTGTTGCCATTTTTGCTAATCGGCGGCTTTATCTCTTTGCTCTTTAACGAATTGATTCTGACGATTTGTTTTGCAGTTGCGGCATCTCTGTTGGTTGCCGTGACGGTGGTGCCGATGCTCTCGTCGCTGTTGATTACAGTGCGCTGGTCGAGTCGGCTCGATCGGTTCTGGCTGTTGCGAGAATTCAATCAACGGTTTGAGGGTGCAACTCGTCAATATTCTAGGGTATTAGGGCAGGTTGTACATCGTCGATTCTTAGTATTGGCAATCACCTTTGTGGTCTTTGGTGGCAGCAGTCTGTTGATGATGGGGCATATTCCTCAAGAAATTCTCCCTCGCATTAGTACAGGACAAGCCCGACTCAGCGCCCAGTTTCCGCCGGGAACACCGCTAGAAACCAGTCGTAAGGTCATGACCGCCGCCGATGATATTCTTCTAGCACAGCCTGAAACGCAGTATGTCTTTTCAACAGTGGGCGGTGCCTTATTTGGCAGCAGCACCAGCGCAAACCCGCTCCGAGCTTCCAGCACCATCACCCTCAAACCGGGAACTGATGTTGAGCGTTACGTGTCAAAAGTGACTCAAGCGTTTAACAAGCTGAATCTAGTCGATATTCGTCTGCGGCTGAGTCCGGGTGAAGTGCGAGGCTTGATTTTGAGTAACTCTCCCGTGCGATCGGACATCGACGTGATCTTGCAAGGCGAAGATACAAAAGCGTTAGAGCAGGCAGGGCAAGAGTTGGTCAAAACTCTGGAACAGCAGGCAAAGTTATCTGCCTTCCGACCTGATGCCGACAGCCGACAGCCCGAGATTCAAATTCGACTTGATCGAGAGCGATCGGCTGACTTAGACCTCAACATTCAAGATGTTGGAGAGGTGTTAACAACTGCCATTGAGGGAACAGTCCCAACGCAGCTTCAGCGCGGAAATCGACTAGTGGATGTGCGAGTGCAATTCAATCAAGACTCGATTCGTCGCCCATCTCAGCTCGAAGCATTGCCGCTGTTCACGACAGACAAACAGTTGGTGCGCTTGGGAGATGTTGCTCAGATTGAAACGGGACAAGCTTCCGGTCAAATTCAACGCATCAACCAGCGGCAGGTGTTTCTGATTGCTGGAACGCTGAGTGAAGGAGCCAGTTTAGGAGAAGCACTCGCTGAGGTCGATCGCATCTTGACAGGGGTGGAATTCCCTCAAGGCATTAGCCGTCTTCCGAGTGCGGCTGCCCAGAGCAATCAAGCCATTCAAGCGGCTCTACCGTTGCTGGGTGGGTTGGCAGCATTCCTGGTGTTTGTGGTCATGGCAGTGCAATATAATTCGCTAGTCGATCCACTGGTGATTATGTTGACTCTCCCGCTAGCACTAGCAGGCGGCATTTGGGGGCTGTTTTTTACCCAAACGGCGATCGGGGCAACAGTGATTGTTGGAGCAGTGCTACTCGTAGGGATTGTGGTCAACAATGCCATCATCATGGTGGAAACAGCCAATCAGATTCGGGAAGAGGAGGGAGTCGATCGTCGAACTGCTATTCTGCAAGCGGCTCCTCAGCGACTTCGCCCCATTTTGATGACGACTGTTACAACCGTTTTGGGTATCTTTCCCCTTGCCTTGGGTCTGGGGCAAGGGGGAGAGTTCTTGCAACCGTTAGGAATTGTGGTCTTTTCGGGGTTAACATTAGCAACTCTGTTGACGTTGTTTATTATTCCCTGCTCCTATTTACTGCTGCATGATCTGTTTGGTTGGCGACGAGGCAAAAAAGTGGTTGCGATCGAGTCTTCCTCGGTGCTAGAAGAACCTTCTGACCCAGTTTCGCTCAGAAAATAAGGGGTCACTGTTCTTACAGGAATTCTATGAAGACCCTCTGGTAGAAGGTCTTCACGACTCAATACTCGTCGTTAACTGCCCGCTTCAGGAAAAACGGCATCCGATCTCACTGCTGCATTTTCGGCCCCATCTGCCAGATTGCGATAGCGTTGCAGCACAGCGCGGCTATAGGTGGCAATGCTAGGGTAGCGATGCCCCCGATAAAACTGCAATCTCGTCGAGGTATAGCGATTGGGTTTGCCACTATACCACCACGACGCGACTCTCATAATCGCTAATTCTTCATTGCCGCCACTGGCTAAGAGCGATCGCTGCCAATATTGGTTGAGCTTATAGTCAATAATCGCAAGCTGAATATCTGGATTGCTGAGAAATGTTTGACGAGAGACCGGATAGCCTAACGCCTCCTGCGACCAGGCAGCTAGATTGCTGGGCATCACTTGAGCATAGCCTAATGCCCCTGAATGCCGATTCACGCTTTGAAATTTTGCGCCGCTTTCTTGACCGATAATTGCCCACCTCAGCAGTTGCACTGGTTGAGACAACGGAGCAGACTGCTGAACTGAAGGCACTAAGAGAGCAGGAATCTGGAAGGGGTCTTGAGTCGCGCAGGCGGGTAGCCCTATTGATAGTAGAAAAACGCTGCTAGCAAAATTTTGCAGCCAAAACCGACTGCTCAAACTACCGAGCCATTGAGAAGCAATCATGCAAGATCTTATGAAACAAACTAGAAGAGTGTACAGGCAATCGGTCGCTAATGTAAAACGTTTTATTACGGAAGTATTTTGCTATTTGCGAACAACTGTGAATGCTAAACTTTCATAAGGGTTTTAATGCTGTTAAATAAATTAGTACAAAAAGTTCAATACTTAATACAACGCTGAAAGAATAACTGAATAATTAATCTATAGCAATCCTGGATTTTGGCTAACTCAATTCTCCGGCAGAAAAGACATCGCTTACAGGCAACTGCAACTCCGAAAATGTGGGAGAGAGAACCCGATCGCCGATCCGAAATCGCTGCACTTCATACTCACCCTCTATGAGGTGATAAACCGAAAAAGTCGGCTGTTTGGGGTAGCCAATGTGTAGCCGACCGCCTAAGCCCAGATAATCTATCACCCAATATTCAGGAATCCCTAACGCTTCATAGTCGCGTAGTTTGCTCAGATAATCATCTTGCCAGTTAGTGCTGACGACTTCGACAATCAGACGCACTGATGCCCCCATTGTGATAATCGATTCCTTTGCCCATCGAGGTTCATTGCTGATAGTTTGCCTGTCTAAAACAATCACATCTGGCTCATAGCCTGATCCGTCTACTGACTTGACGATGCATTCTCTAGGAATAAAGTAAGGAAGCTTCAGCCGTCCGACTTCAACAAATAGTGAGCCGTTTGTGAATCCAGCGACTTCAGAATGCTTCCCGGTTGGCTTGGGCATTTCGACAACTCTTCCCTCGTGTAATTCATAGCGATGCTCTGAGTTTTCTGGATACCATTCGATAAACTCATCAAAGTTGACCCGTTGAGACACTGCTTGAATCATCACGATCGTCCTCTTCGCACTTGAGATTTAGCGTACTCTGTTTGAGCCTAAAATCAAAACCTAGTATTCTAGCAATTTCATTTTAGTGATCATAAAAATGGGTATAGGAACATTATCTTTAACGTTCCTATACCCATTTAGTGCGGCTCGTAAAAACTAGGATTTATTGTCCTAGACCGTTGTCTTCGATCCATTTAACGACTTCTGAAGAAGACTCTGCATAGAGAGATTTCCCAGTTTTAGGGTCATAAGCGTGCCAGAAAGTTGTGCCAGACTCGCCAACTACTTGCTTCACCGAAAGCTGAGAGTGACGATCGAGGGCATTTAACCAAGAATGCCAAACTTGCTTGACCTGAGCCACCAGCGCCGCCAGATTCAACGGGTAGCTTTTGCGGTCTAGCTGCTGTTGCTCTTGCTCTAACAGAGTAAGGAGTTGAGTGTTTTGAGCTGCTTTTGCAACGGCAAGCCGACGAGCTAGAGAAGCGGCGATCGTGGCTTGATGTTGAGCAGAAATTGTAGATGGGTTGACTTGAAGTGCAGTAGCCATGATTCACAAAGGGATGAAATTTTGATGTCAGCGGAGACTTTAGACGCTTCTATTTTAAGATACTTCTGTAGCAAAAACTACAAAACAAATTATTTCTGAAGTTTTATTTAACAATTCGTAGGTTTTTTACAAAATTCTCACGGCCAGAACGCCCGCGATCGCAGAGGTGATCGCAGAGGTCAATGCTGTGATAAATAACCACCACGCAGCAGCCGCGATCGCTTTGCGGGTTTCTTCGGCTTGATGGTGCGCCTGTTGCTTTAACTGATCGATGCGCTGTTGAGTATCTTGTTGCAGACGTTCGGTTTGTTGAACAATACCAGCGCGAATGGCATCGAACCGCTCAAGCATCTGGTGAGCCAGTGACTCAGAGATGTCATCGCGATCGTTAAACCAGTGAGTTAGAGCCTCTCGATTAAAACCACGTAGGCGATCGCTCAATGATTCAATTCCAGTTTGCGAATTTGTTAGCAGGGCATTGAGATCGTGTTTGATTTGGTCAAAGTTTAAGGCGGGTAACTCTAGAGCAGTCAGTCGATCGCGAAATTGAGAAAAGGTATGGGCGATCGCGGTCTGAATCTGCTCTTGCGATTGGTGTGCTTGTTCAGCAAGTTTTTGAACAATAGACTCAACCTGCTCGACGATGTGACTGGCTTCCGCTTCGGTTAAGCCTTGACGTTGAGCAAGGAGGGCACTCAGCGTTGAGCCATCAATGTGCGAAAGTGTTTCTTTCAATGCTTCTAGACCTGCTTGTGGGTCGTGCAGCAGTTGTTTTAAGTCACGTTGCAGACTGTCTAAATTGAGATCTTCTTTGTCGAGATGCTTCAGATAATCTGCTAGTAGAGTTTGAGTGTTTTTGGCTCCTTCTTTTGCTCTGAGTGCTCGTCTTCGCGGTGGGTTGCTGACTGGCTGAATGGGAATCGTCAAGGTCGGAGCGTGAATTGTTTGAGCGCTCGATCGCGCCCCAGAATCTCCTGTCTTAGATACCTCGATTAAAGTGTTCCAGGCTTTTTCTAATTGGTCAGCAACTTGTTGAACTCGCTTCTTAGTTAAGTCTTGGCGATCGACTAATCGGTTCTCAATTTCAGCCCGATCAAACTGAGGCAGGCGACAATGTTCGGTTTCACACTGTTTGAGCCATGATTTCAGTTGACGCTGAATTGTTTTGGCAACAAGCTTTTGAGTACGATCGCTAGTGAATTCTTGCATCTGCTGCCAGAGATCGAGACTTCCTGCACTATTTGATTCAGGTTGAGCAGGTTCTTGAGGGTTGTTCTCACCAATTGTAGTCAACACTTCTTGACGAGTTTCTTCTAAACGATCGACCGCTTGAGCAATTTTTGCAGGAGTCAAATCGCCTCGTTGCTGAAGTAATGACTCAAAATAATCAGGGGTCAAAGGCTCAAGGTGATCTCGAACAACATTACGATCTGCATCGAGATCGTAAATTAAGTCTTTAAACTCCAGCGTGACGGTTTTGCGGGTGAGTTGCCAGGGGTAAGCGTTGAGCAAATAATCTTCGATGTCGGCTTGAATGAGGCTGGGATCTGCGCCCGTCGATCGCGCTCCAGTTAAAGATTGAATTTGCCCCAAAATCTGACTCACATCCAAATCAGATAAATCGGCTCTTTGAAGCACGATGCTTGTGAGATGTTTGAGATCGAGCAACGCAAACGGATTCTGAAACGCTAACGGCTCTGCATCCTCGCTTGTCTCAGATTGTTTTTGCGATAAGAGTTCTGGCAGTCGGCGATTTAGGTCATCTGGACTGGACGATCGCAGCCACTCAATCAGTTCACTCTGAGGATGAGATGATTGTGAATTTAGCACGTCTTGCCAGACTGTTTCTAAGCGATCGACCAACTGGTTAATATCTTGCTTAGAGAAGTCGGTGCGATCGCTAAAGAGTTCAACCAACGCCGATCGATCTAACGGCACCCTACCCACTCCTGACGCGATCGGCTTTAATTCGGAATGCAGTAACTCAGTGAACTCGTCGCCGATCGTTTGGAGGTCAAGCTGCGGCACGGGCAGATTTTTTAGATAATTCTGAAGCGTTTCTTGAACTGTTTCCTGAGAATCACCAGGGTTAAGAGCTACCTTTAACTCACGCTGAAGTGTTGTCAAAAGCGTCTCTTGAGCAGCGATTTGCTCTCGCAGCGTGTTTGAGATTTCAGGATTAGGCTTGCGCCCGATCGCGCTAGTCACAGTCGATATTAAGCCTTGCAGACTCGCAGCAAACGTGTTTAAGATCGATCCCAAAATCGAACTGACCGCTTGAGAACTCAACCATACCAACAATAAAAAATAAGCCGACCAAATCACAACTCCTAAAATGGCACCGACGATCGGATAATTGACCAAACTTAGTTTGACTGCTAAAAAGCAAGCGACAAACAGTACAACGTTGACTGTCAGCAGCGTGCTTGCTCCGATCGCAAACGTGATCCGATTAACGTTCTCAGAACGATCGCCCTTAGCATTCGGGTCAGTGTCAGGCGGGTTGGGTTTTGCGTGAGGTAAAAAGCCGAGAGCCGTGACTCCAGCCGCGATGCCAAACGTGGTCAGCAACAGTTGGAATGCAAAAGCAATCAGCAGCCCGATCGCCAGCGTTGTCAGCACAGGTGGACTGGAAGCTACAAAAGGCATTTCTGAACTCATAGGATCACCTCAGCAGCGATACACCTGCATTTATTGAAGGTGAATAATTCGCACATTACCCATCAATCAAGCTAAGACGCACCCGTCTGAAGGATGACTTTGAGACCGCTGCGAAGATCATCCACCTAACGCCAAGACGATTACGGAAACTCATTAGGTGGGAATGCTACGACAAAATTGTGGGTTATCAACACCAGAAATTTATCGAGGGGTTTGCGAAGATAGTCTTGTCAACCAAAAGGAACCCGATGAAATTTTTCCTCAAACCGCTCTACACTTGGTATCGCACCACTTTACGGAATTCTAAATATCGCTGGCTGATCGTGTTAGGCAGTTTGATTTATCTCGTGAGTCCATTCAATTTAGTCACCGATGCGATACCAGTTTTAGGCTGGATTGATGATGGATTGATTGCAACCGTTCTGGTTACCGAAGTGTCTCAACTGCTTCTCGAACAGCTTAAAACGCGCAAGCCAAAGAGCGCTGAACCAAAAACCGTCGTCAGCTAGTTTGATGACTCGTCCAAATTTATAACGCATACCGCAGGTAAACCATGTCTGACTCCATTAAAGATCGCATCACAACTGACTTTGGAAAAGTCAAAACTCAAGGGGGAACGCGAGCCACTCGCATTGGTGAAATCGTTCGAGAGGCAGCATCTCAGGCAATCACCGAATTGAAAGCAGGCTCTGGTGAAATCGGAACGATCGCCAAAGACACCTTTTCCTCGATCTCAAACAACTTAAATGAGCCGGGGCAAGAATCAACCGAGGAGCCGACTTCAAGGGGTTCTAAAACTGTGAATCTGTTCACGACCCTTAAGAATCGGCTGGTTGTTGAGTTAAAGAGTCGGCTGATCACGCTCGATGCCACGCTTACGTCTCGCTATGGCGATCGCTATCAAGCCGTCAAGCAGCGGGTCGAAAAGCTAGCCGATCAGTATAACAACGCGATCGCTAACGCTGAAGCACAAGGATCAGATCCACTACAGCAAAAGCAGACAGAGTTTGAAACCAAAGTCGGCGAAGCGGGAACTTCTGTCGCTCGGAAAGAACTCCAAATTCGGCAACAGTTGAAAGACCTTTTGCAAACTGCCGCCGCCAAGCTTTAAGCTCCCATTCTTTTAATCATTTACACTGAGGTTAATTTATGCAACTCATTCGCATTCTACTTGCCGTTTTTCTGCCTCCTGTTGGTGTTTTTCTCACCTACGGTTTGAGCACTACTTTGTTGATCAACATCGCGCTGACTTTTCTCGGCTGGATTCCTGGTGTGATTCATGCAGTTTGGGCGATCGCCAAACATGAAGAGAAAGCCAATCAGCAAACGGGCACCTTTTAAGATTAGGAGAAACACGATGCTTGGATTTTTTCTGACTACCCTCACGACTGCGTTGAGTTTGTTAGTGGTTGATCTCACCGTTCCTGGAGTGGATATTAATACGTTCGCTGCTGCGTTGTTAGCCGCAGTCTCGATCGGGTTGGTCAACGCATTTGTCAAACCAGTCTTATCTCTGCTCTCACTGCCGATCACATTTGTGACGTTGGGACTGTTCTCACTCGTGGTCAATGGTGTTTGTTTCTGGCTAGCGTCGCTGCTGGTTCCCGGATTTGTGGTGCATGGTTGGCTGGCGATCGTTCTCGCACCGATTGTTCTCTCGTTTGCCAACACGTTTTTGAGTCAATATTTCACAGAACAAGGCGCGGGTCAATCTTTTGCGAAATAGGACTAACGCAAACGCGGGTAACGACATTCACCATAAAAAAGGAGGATTCTAGATTAGAACCCTCCTTTTTAGTTTTTAGTGGAGCTGACGGGAGTCGAACCCGTGTCCAAACTGGGTATTAGCACACCGCTCATTCACAGGTTTAGCTTCTCTAGTCCTCGAAGCGGGAACCGTTCATTATCCCGAACGGGAGGATTCTCAAGTATTGTCTTAGCTAGAAAACCGACTTGAGGCGATCGTCTAGAGCAACCGTTGGGGTTGTTCTACGATCCTTAACGGTGTCAAATCGTAGACGCTCGAACCGCTAGGGGTTTTTAGGCAGTGACTGCTTTACGAGCGAAGGGTACAATGTTGTTCGCATGTACTGTGTTTTGAGCCGATATTTACGAGAGTGGACTCCCTCTCGACCTGAATCACGTTGTGACGTTCGCCAACCTGTCGAAACCGTTACAGCCCCGTGACTCTTCTCATTATAGCGCGAGGTTTTGCAGTCCGCTACCTGGGGAACCGTGAATTTGATCTTCGCGTGATGTTTTCCAGGACGCTACCTGGGGAACCCGTGAATTTGATCTTCAGGAACGTGAATGCCTCAAAAAGTAAACATATTGTGTACTTTATCGAACTTACTCCTGAATTTACTTATCGTATTGGAAGTAATAGACCTCCTGCATGAATAGAATTCTAGATGTCTGCTCTCAGATCTCGCTCCGTTGAGGTCGGCTTGTGCCCCCTAAATCCCCCATGCTGGGGGACTTTGAGTCGAGTTTCTATTTCAAAGTCCCCCATTCATGGGGGATTTAGGGGGCGTTTCCGGCTTCGTGCAGGAGGTCTAATGTTTCAAGCAAAGATAATCTTGCCCTTAGCTCTGGTTCATGAGTAACTCAACCCGAAAAAAGAAGACCATTCTGTTTCTAGCAGCCAATCCGAAGAATTCGACTCAGTTGAGACTCGATCAAGAAGTCAAGGAAATTGACGCGGGGCTTCAGAGAGCGCAGAAACGCGAAAAATTTCAGCTAGAAAAGATTTCTGCAACGACACCACGGGATTTGCAGCGAGCAATGTTGGACTACAAACCCCAAATCGTCCATTTTTCGGGTCATGGGGTGGGAGCAGACGGGCTGGTTTTAGAAGATGTCGCGGGACAAGCCACTTTTGTCCGGGGCGAGGCGCTGGCGAAGTTGTTTCACCTTTTTACGGAGGAGTGCAACATTGAATGCGTGGTGCTGAATGCTTGCTATTCCGAGGTGCAGGCGAATGCGATCGCCCAATATGTTCCTTACGTGATTGGGATGAATCAAGCGATCGGAGACAGTGCCGCTCGTGAATTTGCCGTTGGGTTTTATGATGCGTTGGGTGCAGGTCGATCGATCGAGTTTGCTTACAGAAGTGGCTGTGTCAGCATTAGCATGAGTGGCATTGCTGAAGATCTCACCCCGGTTCTCAAACAGCAGTCTGAGGCAGTGCTTGAGCCAGAACCCGAAGCCAGCCAACCCGCTGCTGTCATCGAAGAATCTCGAAAACTTGAACCTGTTAGCCTGGTGGCTCCACCACTGCCTATTTCGCGTCCATTACTTGATTTGGATGTTCCCGAAGGGCAGGTTCCGCTTGAGTCGCTGCTGTATGTGGAGCGTCCGCCGATCGAGGCTCGGTGCTACGAGGCGATCGTCAAACCAGGGGCACTGATTCGGATTAAAGCGCCTCGACAAATGGGTAAATCGTCGCTGATGCTGCGGATTATCAATCATGCGATCGAGCAAGGCACCCAAACAGCATCGTTGAATTTTCAACTCGTCGATCGCGATTCACTCAGGAATCTTGACCTGTTTTTGCAGTGGTTTTGTAACAGCATTGCTGGGGAATTGAACTTAGACGATCGGTTAGCTGATTATTGGAAGGGCACGATTAGCCCGAAAAATAAATCTACGAACTACTTTCAGCGATATTTGTTGCCAGAACTTCAGCGCCCGATAGTGCTGTGCCTCGATGAAGTCGATCAGGTGTTTGAGTATCCGACGATCGCGACGGACTTTTTTGGAATGCTGCGGGCATGGCATGAGGATGCCAAAATTAAGCCAATTTGGAAGAACCTGCGGCTAGTGATTGTGCATTCTAAGGAGGTGTATATTCCGCTCAACATTAACCAATCGCCGTTTAATGTGGGTGTGCCGATCGAGCTACCGCAGTTAACCCAGCCGCAAGTTATAGATTTAGTCAAGCGGCACGGATTGGACTGGTCAGAAGCAGTAGTGGCGCAACTTATGGCAATGGTGGGAGGGCATCCCTATCTGGTGCGGGCGGCGCTGTATCAGATTGCGCGGGGTGAGGTATCGTTGGAACAACTTCTGCAACTTGCCCCAACCGAAGGTGGCTTGTATGGTGAACATCTTCGCCGCCATCTGCTGAATTTGGAGGGCGATGAGAAACTGCTGGCAGTGATGAAACAGGTGATTGCGGTGGATCATCCGATCGCAATTAATACGAGTGAGGCGTTTAAGCTCACCAGTATGGGGCTGGTGCTGTTTCGAGGGAGCGAAGTGATGCCGTCGTGCAATTTGTACCGGGAATACTTTAGAGAACGGTTGAGGGTGGGTACATGAGTATCATGCCAAAGGATAGGTACGATTATCAGGTTGGCGGTAGTTTGCCTGCTGATGCCCCAACTTATGTGCAGCGCCAGTCAGATGAAGCTTTTTACCAAGCATTGAAGACAGGGGAGTTCTGCTACGTACTCAACGCTCGGCAGATGGGTAAATCGAGCTTGAAGGTACATACTATGCAACGGTTAGAGGCTGAGGGGGTAGTATGTGCAGCGATCGACCTGACCCGCATCGGCACATCAGATATGACACCAGAGCAGTGGTATAGCAGTGTCATCGATAGTATTGTTAGTAGTCTAGATTTATATGAAGTATTCGACCTTTACGCCTGGTGGGAAAAACATCAGTTGCTATCGTATGTACGGAGATTTGATAAGTTTATTGATGAGGTGTTGCTGAAAACAATTTCCCAACCCATTGTCATTTTTGTTGATGAAGTTGACAATATTCTCAGCTTGCCATTCAGGTTGGATGACTTCTTTGCGTTGATTCGAGAGTGTTACAACCGCCGCGCCGAGAAGCCGGAGTATCATCGGTTAGCATTTGCACTGCTTGGCGTAACGACCCCCTCCGATTTAATACAAGACAAGCAGCGAACCCCGTTTAATGTAGGAAGGGAAATTGAGTTAATAGGATTTCAACTCTCCGAGGTAGAGCCTTTGTGTCAAGGATTATCCAAAATTACGCCTTATCCGCTTGCTGTTTTAGGTTCTATTCTCTACTGGACAGGGGGGCAACCCTTCCTCACTCAAAAGGCTTGTCGTTTGGTAATTGATCATGCAGATAGTATTCCACAAGGACGAGCAAATAGCTGGATTGCTCAACTGGTGCAGAAATACATCATTGACAATTGGCTTCAGCAAGATGTGCCAGAGCATTTAGCGACGATTCAAAACCGAATTACCAGTAGCAAACAGTTTTCAAGGCTTTTGGAGCTATATCGTGAGGTGCTGCGGATGAGAACTGTGCCTATTGACGATAGTTCAGAGCAGGTAGAGCTGAGGCTATCAGGGCTTTTAATTAAGCATGACCAACAGCTTCAGGTTGCTAACCAAGTTTATGTGACAATATTCAATCAGCGATGGATTGAAAAGTACATTGTCACAATTTGTCCCTACCGATCTGCAATGGAAGCCTGGGTAGAGTCCGGGTATGACAATGCAAGGCTGTTGCAGGATCAACTATTGGAAGATGCAAAAGTCTGGGCAGCTAATCGCTCTCTGCCATATCAAGATCATCGGTTTTTGTTAGCTAGTCAAGAATATGAGCGGCAAGCAATTCTTAAAGCATTGGAATCAGAGAAGCAAAGTCAACGAAGGCTGGTAGCCGAGCAACAAATTGCGACTACAAAATTGCGGCGGGTACGTCGTTTGTTTAATGCCAGTCTCACAGCATTAATTGTGTTAGGAGTTGTTTTAATCGTGGCAATTGTTGTAGCCATTTTATTTTGGGTGCATTAGTAAAATTAGATCAACCGAGCGATTCAAATGACAGAGCAGCCTGCTTTCGGAATGCCTTTTGATTATCAAGTCGGCGGTAGCTTACCTGCTAATGCCCCCACTTATGTACAACGACAGTCCGATCAAGTTTTTTATCAAGCGCTGAAGGCGGGTGAGTTTTGCTAGGGTGCGACCTCTACTTGATTTAATCATTCAATCATGATATTACCTCAGTGATGCAACCAAGAGGGGTGAGTATGAGCGCTCAATTGTTAAGTCAGTCCGGGACACAAGTGAAGA
>NZ_MPPI01000056.1 GCF_001895925.1 Phormidesmis priestleyi ULC007
CCGCTTGCCGTTGAGGACTCGCACCCAGGGGTTGGGCTTTGCTCCATCCTCCGTCGGGTCGCCCAGATGCCGAAACTCGCCGCACTTCGGTAGCGTTGTTAAGTCAATGATCACTTTCAGCGGACTGTCAGAACGGGATAGATGCTGTGCCATCTGTTTCAGCACCGTTTGGCGAGTGGTTCGCAGCACCGACCGGGTAGACCACCCATAGATATTTAGAAATCGACTCAACGCACTGGCAGATTTTATCGGGCAATGTTGGGGCAAAGCATGACCGGACGCATCTAAAAACAGTCCGAGTAGCGCACTGAAGCTGGTTTTCTGATCGGAACTAGGCATCAATCCGAGTAGAGCGTACACTAATCCTTGGGCGTGTTCCAAGATGGTTTCCATAACCGTCCCATTGAAATGTTTCTACGCCCTTTCTTTCAGACTTTGAGCTTTTTGGCAACCCCTTGTTGAGACTGGTGCAAGATCTGAGTTATTCAAGATTTTCATGTTGAAACTTTAAAGTTGCCTGGTCGCCTCTTGTATAGATTCTCAAACAGGTGCTATACCTATCGAGCACTGTGCAGCTAAATTGACTTCTTTTAATGCATCAGACTCTGTTGCATTGAGAAGAAATTCACCATCAATCTGAGAGAGTATTCACCATGAAAGCGTTGATTACAGGAGTGGCTGGGTTTATTGGGTATCATTTAGCACAGCGCCTTCTAGTAGAGGGAGTAGAGGTTTATGGAATTGATAATTTGAACGATTATTATCAGGTCACTCTGAAAAAAGATCGTTTAGCCCAATTGCAGGACAAACCTGGTTTTACATTTCAGTTTTTAGATTTGTGCGATCGTCAAGGCATCACAGAGCTTTTTCAATCTCATCGCTTTGAGTATGTCGTAAACTTGGCAGCCCAAGCTGGAGTGCGCTATTCCATCGAAAATCCTCACGCTTATGTGGATAGCAATATTGTAGGCTTCGTCAATTTGTTAGAAGCCTGCCGCCATAGCTCCATTCAACATCTGGTCTATGCCTCATCCAGTTCTGTTTATGGGGTCAACCCGAAAATTCCTTTTGCGGTGGGTGACAATGTAGATCACCCCATTTCACTCTATGCTGCCAGCAAAAAAGCGAACGAATTAATGGCTTACACCTACAGCCATCTATTTCATCTACCGACCACAGGTCTGCGATTTTTCACAGTGTATGGACCTTGGGGTCGCCCAGACATGGCTTATTTTAAGTTCACCCAAGCGATCGAGGCTGGCACCCCGATCGATGTCTACAACTTCGGTGATATGAAGCGTGACTTCACTTATATCGATGACATTATTGAAGGCATTGTCCGTCTTTTACCGCTGGCACCGCAACTAGAAGATGTTAACTCCCTCGAACAATCGACTCCCCAAGCTCCTTACAAGCTCTATAACATTGGTAACAACAACCCTGTTGCTTTGGTTCGATTCATTGAAGTCATTGAAGCAGAACTCGGCAAAAAAGCTCAGAAAAACTTTTTGCCGATGCAGCCCGGAGACGTTCCCATTACCTACGCTGATGTAGACGATTTAATGCGCGATGTAGGGTTTCAGCCGACGACTTCGATCGAAGAAGGAGTCGCTCGGTTTGTCCAGTGGTATCGATCGTATTACGGCTAGATCCGTCGGTGCAAGTCCTTTCTTCAGGTAATAAACTACGTAGTGGGTCAGTCCATGATGAGCCGCCTCCACCGTCTGCTGTTCCGATTGTTCCAGGCTAGAAAAACAGTCCTGTTCTCTCTTTTAGGACTGTTTCTGGTTCTGCTGCTGAGTCAAGTTGCTGAACAGCCTTTTGAGGGGCTGGCAGGTCGCAGCATCGGACTCCAGGAAATCAAAAGCCTACCAGCGTTTCCCGGAGCAGAGGGGTTTGGGGCAGCAACTATCGGGGGGCGAGGGGGGCGAGTCATTGAGGTGACTAACTTAAACGACAACGGTTCGGGTAGTTTGAGAGCAGCCATTGAAGCGCAGGGGCCACGAGTTGTTGTGTTTCGGGTGGGAGGAACCATTCTGCTGAATACAGGTCTAGCCATCAAGCATCCCTATATTACGATTGCAGGACAGACAGCTCCTGGCGGCGGCATTACCTTAAGAAATAATTCCAACAAAAAGGCACCCTTACACATCAATACGCATGATGCGGTCGTCCGCTATCTGCGATCGCGACCGGGCAGTAATCTCAATGAAACAGGAGATTTGGATGCTTTGACGATCGCGGGTGCCAAAGGGCAAGTCTATAACGTGATCGTGGATCACTGCTCGCTAAGCTGGGCAACCGATGAAGTGGCAAGTACTTTCTATGATGCCCACGACATTACAATTCAGTGGAGCATTCTTTCAGAAGGACTGGATTGTGCCACTCATATCGAGCAGGGACAACGGCAATGCCACAGCATGGGTTTGTTGTTAGGGTCAAACGGATCTAAAAACATTTCCATTCATCACAATTTGCTGGCGCATAACCGTCGCCGTAATCCTTTAGTGAAAAACTCTGGAGTCACTGATGTTGTTAATAATGTGGTCTATAACTCTGGCTTTGGAACAAAATCCTTCTCTCCCACAGAAGTATTAGGAACTTATGGGCGTGCCCAAGCCAATTATGTCAATAATTACTTCCAACCGGGTGTCGATACACGATCGGCAGATTGGTTTATTGACACGAAAGAACAACCTGTGGCAGTCTATGCAGAAGGCAATCAAGTTCCCAAAATGGTGGTTCAGCCAGATTCGCAGAAGTGGATGGTGCGCCGCCATCACCCTGCCCCAACTATTACTACAACTTCTGCTCAATCCGCCTATGAACAGGTTTTAATGCAGGCAGGTGACAATTGTGGTCTTAGCCCAACCGGTGCTTTTGTGACGACACGAGACACGATCGATGATCGCATTGTGACAGAGGTTAAGCAAAAGACGGGGCATATCATCAACGACCCCTCAGAAGTGGGTGGCTGGATTAAAGTAGCGGCTGGAACTCCGCCTTTGGATAGCGATCATGACGGTATGCCCGACGCGTTTGAAGCCCGTTCTGGCTTGAATCCAAAAGATCCAGCCGATGCCTCGACTGATCACAATGGGAATGGCTACACAAATATAGAAGAATTTTTGAATGAAACTTGTGCCTCTAAATCGCTGTAAAACTGAAGTTAGTCCACAGAGAAACGGATTTAGTGCCAAAGAATGCAATGCTGATGAACCCAGTCGGCATTATTACCTACTACTTACGTAAATTCTCGTAAAAAACACTGAACTTTTAACGATTGATGAAGGTTTGGTTAAGAAGAAGGACATTCCATCAATAGAATGATTCCTTTTTCGATAATTAATTTGCAGGGTTTAAGTTGAGCCTTGGACTCATCTGTAGACTGGGTTGAATTATCTGTACTAACACAACTAGAGTTTGTCATCGCCACCTGTAGACTGTCCTGCTACTGATCGTTCTGGCAATATTGCAACCCGTAGCAAAGTTAGGACATCTTTCAACACGGAACCCTCCATTGGTTGCCATCTTCTGCCTGTCACCTAAAATCTGTCATCTGCTATAGCAATCCTAAATGAATGGTGGGATGGGCATCTTGCCCGTACAGGCTGGAAACCTGTCCCACTTTCACAACTGAAATAGGATTGCTATATATCACTTTCATTCTCAATTCGATACTGATGTCGCTCTAAGGGTTTGGACTTTAGGGCAGGTTACTAAGAGGAATCATTAAAGTTCTGACTAGAGTTCAGCGATCGAAATTGCACATTTCAACCCTGTGCTTTCGGTGTTTCTCTGGTCTTTTGGTTGAAAAGATAATTCACTTCTTAAAGATTCAAAATCATGCCATTATCTTCACAGACGTTCACAACTGCCTCTTTGGTGCGGATTACAGATACATCCCAGTGGTCAACTGCAAGCCCTGATCCTGATGGGGTTACGTATAACCCCGACACTGGCATGCTGATGATCAGCGACAGTGAAGTGGAGGAAACAACAGGTGCTACCTTTACTGGGAAAAATGTTTATAACGTCAGCTTGTCGGGTGTGTTGCAGTCAACCTTAACCACCATCGGTTTCTCAAACGAACCAACCGGAATTTCCTATAACTCTATCAACAAGCACCTCTACTTTTCAGATGATGATAAGCTGAAGATTTGGGATGTGAATCCGGGTGCAGATGGAAAATTTAACACCTCGGACGACTCACGCACCTGGTTTGATGTTAGCTCCTTCAACGGTCCTCACACCGATGCAGAGGATGTGGTGTTTGACCCTAATCGAGGAACGCTGTTTATTATCGACGGTTTCAACACGGAAGTCTATGAAGTGACCACTACGGGCACTCTGCTAAATCATTTCGATACAGCTGTTTTTGGACTGAATGATCCAGAAGGAATCACTGTTGGACCGAACGGGAATCTGTTTATCGTAGGGAACCCATTTGGAATGGGTAATGAAGTCTTTCAGATTACGCCTACGGGATCTCTGGTAGGAACGATCGATATTTCTGCTGCCAACCCGTATAAACCTGCTGGTCTAACTTTTGCTCCTAGCAGTGATAATCTGAACGGCTACAGCCTCTACATCGTCGATCGCGGAGTGGATAACGTCGCGCCTACTTTATACGAAAACGACGGACGGCTGTACGAGTTTGCCTTTGCAACAACCTCTCCCCCCCCACCCGGCATACTTGCCTTCGGCACTCCGACGTTTAGCGTTAACGAAGACGGCACCGCAATCTCCAGTGTGCAAGTGACGCGGACTGGCGGCAGTAATGGTGCGGTCAGCGCGGTCGTCAACTTGACCAATGGCACTGCTACAGCCCCTGGTGATTACACCAACAGTCCGATTACGGTTAGCTTTGCCAATGGGGATAGCGCCACCAAAACCATTACGATTCCCATCATTAATGACTCCTTGGTGGAGTCTAACGAAACGATCAACCTGAGTTTAGGCAGTGCCACTAACGGTGCCATCATCGGTAGCCAAAACACCGCAGTGCTAACGATCGTTGATAACGATGTGGTGGCTCCGCAAGCCACCATCCACTACATCTCAACCGCCTCTAATGGAGCAACCTCCGGCAGTGGCACAGTCGGAGGGATATCCTTCAAGGATGAAGATATTCTGGCTTACAACGAGAGCACCAGCACCTGGAGTAAGTACTTCAAAGGTGCCAATGTCGGCTTGGGCGGAACTCCTAATGTGCGAGACTTTCACATCAATGCAGATGGCTCTATTTTGCTAAGTGTTAACCAAGATGTTACTTTACCCGGTGCAGGCACTGTGACGGGCGTAGACATCGTGAAGTTTACCCCGACTGCGATCGGAGAAGCCACCGCAGGCAGCTTCTCGTTGTACTTTAAGGGAGCCAATGTGGGTCTCGACACCACGGGTGAGGAACTAGACTCTCTTGCCATTGCGCCTGACGGACGGATCATTGTTAGCACCAAAGGCAGCTTTTCGGCCGGTGGATTGACTGCATCCAACAGAGATCTGCTTGCTTTTACCCCAACCAGTTTGGGCACGACTACAGCAGGCTCTTGGTCGCTTTACTTCAAAGGTTCAAATGTGGGGCTAGTGGATGCCACTGAAAATATAGATGCGGCCTGGGTTGATAACTCTGGCAAGATTGCCCTGAGCACCACGGGTGCTTACACCGTTCCTAGTGGCTCTACCAGCAGTTTGTCAGGAGTTGGCTCAGATGTCTTGTCGTTTACCCCAAGTAATCCAACCAGTCTGGGTGCTGCTACGAGTGGTGTCTTTGCCGCTTCCTGGAGCGCGGCGGGGAGTGGGCTACCGTCTACGATTGGGATTGATGGATACTCACGACGCTCTGTTTAAGCCAGCGATCGCAGTTAATTGATCAACGATGTTAAAGCCGCTTTTGAATCGAGATCGCCGTTAACCGCAGCAGGGGTAAATAAATCATAAATTAGGGCACTCACTCAGTAAATCTGGGAGTGCCCTAATAGTGACTCCCGTATGTTCACGTAGAAAAAACATGAAGTTTTTACAAACCGATGAATATTTGCAGGAAGACTCAGTACTTCTATGAGTTACGGTCATCTCATGCTTGATAATTCAGAATTGTTTCAAACTTTTTCTCAGTATTTGGTTTGAGAAAATCAGTAACTTCTTATAAGAGTTAAAACAATGGCAACCTCTAGTAATTCAAGCAGTGCATCACCTTTTGGCAGCGCCACCTTGGTGCGAGTTATCAATACGTCTCAATGGTCTCCCGCTAGCCCCGACCCTAGTGGAATTGTCTATATCAGCCATACCAACTCGCTGATGATTAGCGATGCTGAAGTCGAGGAAGGGCACCCAGTATTTGCCGGAAAGAATATCTTTAATGTCAATCTATCTGGCACGTTGCAGTCTACTCAAAGTGTTCTCTCCTTCACAAATGAACCAACCGGAATTGCTTATAACTCCGCAAACAAACACCTCTACATCTCGGATGACGATAAGCGGAAGATTTTTGATCTGAATCCGGGCGCGGACGGGTTATACAGAACGGCGGATGACACGGTTAGCTCGTTTAGTGTCAGTTCGTTCGGCTCTGTTGATCCAGAGGATGTGGCATTTTCCGCCACACTAGGGGATCTATTTGTCATGGATGGGGTCAATGCAGAAGTCTATCGGATCACCACTAGTGGCACCTTAATCAGCCACTTCGACACTGCTAGTTTGGGTGTCCGTGACCCGGAAGGAATTACGATCGGAGACAACGGGAATCTATACATTGTAGGAAATCCGGGAACGTCCTCCAATGCAGTATTTGAGATTACGCCCCTGGGAGTCGTGGTTCAACGCTTTGATATTTCCGCCGCTAACCCAGTCAAGCCAGCGGGGATAGCCTTTGCCCCCACCAGCAATAATTCGGCGGGTCGCAGTCTCTACATTGTCGATCGCGGCGTAGATAACAACGACAACCCGAACGAGAATGATGGTCGCTTGTACGAGTTTGCCCTTACATCAACCGTTCCTCCATCTTCTGCTGGCATACTCGCCTTCAGCACGCCGACGTTTAGCGTCAACGAAAACGGCACCGTAATCTCCAGTGTGCAAGTGACGCGGACTGGCGGCAGTAATGGTGCGGTCAGCGCGATCGTCAACTTGACCAATGGCACTGCTACAGCCCCTGGTGATTACACCAACAGTCCGATTGCGGTTAGCTTTGCCAATGGGGATAGCGCCACCAAAACCATTACGATTCCCATCATTAATGACTCCTTGGTGGAGTCTAACGAAACGATCAACCTGAGTTTAGGCAGTGCCACTAACGGTGCCATCATCGGTAGCCAAAACACCGCAGTGCTAACGATCGTCGATAACGATGCCGCGGCTCCATCAGCCATCATTGACTATATCTCGACTTCTAGCAGCGGCACTGTTGGCGGAGTGACTTTCGCCGACGAAGACATTTTGGCTTACAACGAAAACACCAGCACCTGGAGTAAATATTTCAAAGGCTCTAACGCGGGTCTGTCGAGTTCTAATGTGCGAGATTTCCACATTAATGCAGACGGTTCAATTTTATTTTCTTTGAATCAAGCCACAACGCTAGCTGGCATCGGCAGTGTAGATGACTCAGACATTATAAAGTTTAGCTTCACGTCCTCGACGACGACCGGAGAAGCCACGGCAGGCAGCTTCGAGCTGTACTTCAAAGGAGCCAATGTGGGTCTCGACAGCGATAGTGAAGACCTCGACTCGATCGCCATCGCCCCAGATGGACGGTTGATCGTAAGCACCAAAGGGAACTTTTCGGCAGGTGGGTTGATCGCGTCCAACAAAGATCTGCTTGCGTTTAGCCCCACAAGTTTAGGAGCGAGTACTGCGGGCAGTTGGTCATTGTATTTCAAAGGTTCAAATGTGGGGCTAACAGATGCCAGTGAAAATATCGATGCAGCGTGGGTCGATAGCTCTGGCAAAATCTCAATCAGTACGCAGGGAACGTACAGTGTTCCGAGTGGATCAACAAGCAGTTTGAGTGGTGGCGGGTCGGATCTACTCGTGTTCAGCCCAAGCAGCTTAGGGGCGAGTACGAGTGGGAGCTTTGCGGCATCATGGAATGCAACAAGTAGTGGGCTATCAGCCAACATCGGGGTCGATGGCTACTCTCGCCGATCCGTTTAAAAGAGTAGACGGTAAATCCCCTTTCTTCGCGACAGGGAGGGGATTTCGCAGCGATGACGAAGGTTCAACGGCTTCCACTCCACCTAAAA
Source organism: Phormidesmis priestleyi ULC007 (assembly GCF_001895925.1). GTDB lineage: Bacteria > Cyanobacteriota > Cyanobacteriia > Leptolyngbyales > Leptolyngbyaceae > Phormidesmis_A > Phormidesmis_A priestleyi_A. The sequence continues at coordinate 8,241 of NZ_MPPI01000056.1, forward strand.
ATCTAACCAAAACGACCGCTGATGTATTCCTGAGTTGCTTGTTGCTTCGGAAGGTTAAAGATGGTCTGGGTGTGATTGTATTCTACGAGGGTGCCATAGCGATCGCCCTTGGCAGTCGATTCAACATTGAAAAAAGCTGTATAGTCAGAGACTCTCGATGCCTGCTGCATATTGTGAGTCACAATCACGATCGTGAAGCGTTGCTTTAGCTCATGAATCAACTTCTCAATCCATAAAGCTGAAATCGGATCGAGAGCCGAACAAGGCTCGTCCATGAGAATCACGTCGGGTTCGACCGCGATCGTTCGCGCAATGCATAATCGTTGCTGCTGACCCCCCGATAAGGAAAGACCGCTTTGATGCAACTTGTCTTTGACTTCATTCCACAAGGCTGCACTCCGAAGAGACGTTTCAACTATCTGATCCAGATTGCCCGTGTAGCCATTCAGTCGTAGACCAAAAGCAACATTATCGAAAATTGATTTAGGAAAAGGGTTAGGTTTCTGAAAAACCATTCCAATCCGATGGCGCACTGCAACCGGATCAGTGTTGCGGGCGTATAAATCAACGCCTTGATAGGTCAGCTTGCCTTGTATACGAGCGTTTGGAATCAGGTCATTCAAACGATTGAAGCAGCGTAAAAGCGTACTTTTACCGCATCCCGAAGGACCAATGAATGCCGTGACTCGATGTTTTGGAATGTCTAAGCTAACGTCGCGAACTGCCAGTGTCTTGCCATAGTAGACATTGACATTTTTAGCTCGCAAAGCAGTTTCAGTAGCGGTGTCCGGGTAAAGGTCACTGATCATAAAAAATGATACGTATAGATAGTTAGTGAACAGCTAAATTAGTCATCCAATTCGCAACTTTCTCTGCATTATCTTTAATAGAACCTGCACTGTTAATGTCCAAAATAGGAACGCTAAACGCTTGAGCACAAGAAATAATATCCTGCAAGTAAGGCGTATATTGGGACAGCAGTAATTGGGCTGCTTCTGATGACATTTGATCGAAACGGCTCCTCTCCGTTGAACGGGTTTGAATCCGATCGAGGGCTGTTTCAATATCTGTGTTGAAGCGAACGATCGCGATCGATCTGTTATGAAACAAGGGAGCTAGTCCTTGTTTAATCTGTTCTGGTGCCGGAGGGCTACCTGTAATTCCAACAGACCAAGCTTCTTGAAGCAATCCCTGATCGAGCAAGATCAATGGATAGTTTTGATGACAGACAATCGCATCAATTCGTTTGACATTAGAGAAGATCTTTCCGGCTTTCACAAAGCTCTGCTTGTTAACCGGTTTAACGTGAGATGCAAGCGCCAGGGATTGAAGTAAAATTTGCCAGTGGTTCCAGGTTTCTGGAAACAGATTCAAGAGCTTTTGAAACCAATGAGTTTTTTGCCATTGCTGAAGAATCTCATCTCTTGCTACAAAGCAGATTCCTTCATCTCTTAAAAGCGAAACGACTTGATGGAATACGGTGGTTTTTCCAGCACCCGGTAACCCGACAAACTCAACTATCACAGGCGATCGATGCGGAGTCATAGGGTTTCCCACACTGCCTGTTTTGCTTTTAGTAAAACTTCGTCTAGAGGCTGTGTCGCATCAATATTGACCACGATCGTTTGAGCCGGAAACTCTAACGCTCGAATGGCATCTACTTTCTGACGGACTACTTCCGCCGGAGACTCAGGTTTTCGAGCTAAAGCAACCTCTGGTGTCACGTTTAGCTTGATCACCAGATCGGGAGGCATTTTTTCTGCCATGTGCTGGTAGTGGTCAAATTCCCACTGCCGAAGAGAGCGTGGAAACGTTGGAGAATGATTGCTTCCATTGCTGAGTAAAGGTCCATCGTTGAACCCAAGCACCTGACTTTGAGGGTAGCGATCCGAAATAATAATCATGCCTCGGTCACTAGCTTGGCGAGACTGCTTGAGTTTGTTCTCTTTCTCATAGACTAAGGTGATTGCCCATAGCAGCTTGACCAGATGCGCTAACTTAGACTTAGAGCTTGCCTTTCCTGGGGATGGATTCGCTTTGAGCGTTGCTAAATTAGCGGATCTCTTAGACCGCAATTTTGTCGATCGTGTCGCCCACACGAGTGGCATCCGAAACCAAGAGGCGGTTCCATCGCCACTTCCTAAGTAGACAGGCATCACATCCAGCTTCTTTGATAAGCCCTTGACGATCGCAGCCGTGATCGTAGACTTTCCCGATCCATCTGCACCTAAAACAGCAATCATGACTCCGCCCCCAACCGGAGTTCTGCGGGCAGGGACAGGCACCTGGAAATACTTTCTCAGAATTTGATAGAACAAGTTTTCGGATTCACGCTGCCACCGCAACCCCGTGGCGACTAAAGGGTGATAGCGCCGATAAGGTTGCAAGGCGACTTGAATCGGGTTGTTAAGACGCAAGATTTTCTTCAGCTTAGACTCACTGCCAATCACCTCTAGCACCAGATTGGTCGCTGCAATGCCCAATAATTTCTCACTGAGATGTCTGACTTTATCTAGATCAATTCTGTCTTTAAGCCAGCGAAATTCCCGAATGAAATCCCCTTTGAAGTAGTCGTGTTTTAGCCACCGCTGTAGGCGATCGCGGGTTCTCACCTTTAATGCCGCCCGCACGATTAGAATAATAATCTCAATGTTGGGTTCAGAGATATAGATATGATGCTCTGAGTCATAAATGCGGCTAGACAACACCAATTCATCCCAGGGCAGGTCATATCCTTTCAGGTTTTTCTCTCCCATTTCGAGCGTGTAATGCAAATGCAGATGAACTAGAATTCCTGTTTCTGGATCGATCGCTAAATAGTCCTCAATACCAACGTATCTACGGCAGGAAATGGCTTCAAAATACTTAAACCCAACCTCGCTCAAAACCTCTTCTAGATTTGCCTTTTGGCTCTTGTCCACCAACACATCTAGATCTGTTTTGCCCTCCACGGCGGCATCTACATGCTCATTGCTCTTCCAGTGGCAATAGCGAATATTCTGTTGCTCAAGTTGAGCGGTTAAGTCTCGGACGACTAAGAGAGGTGGCATACTAATCGAGTTTGTGAATGGTACAAATGCAGGCATGAACAATGTGAAATTTCCACATCTCTTATAGAATCGTCGGATGCCCTCAAATCGGACTCAAGACAGCTTCCCGGCTCTTCAAAGAAGCTATACGCTCTTGTTGTACTTCCTTAATAATCTGCCGACACTTTTCTAGATCCAAACGACTGAAGTCTGCGTTCAGTGGCTTCACTCCAAAAATAGTTTTCCCAATTTTATGGGTTGTTTCAAAGAGTCCCCATTCTATAATCTGGTTTAGGAGACGGTAGGTGATCACTGACTTAGCACCCCCTTGAGGATGCCGTTCGCTAATGGGCTTGTACTTCGCTTCATTAGCATAATCGTCTATCACGATCAGCCCTCCTGGTTGCAAAAGAGGGTAGAAGAGAAAAAAGTCTCTGTCTAGCCTTCCATCGGCATCGTGGATGAAAGCAGCAATTTCAGGAGACTTCACCAAGGCAGTCGCTTCTTTCCCGTTGTCAAACGTCAGCTCGTACGGAAAGAGAATGATTTGTTCGTGGACACCAAACTGCTCAAAATGGCTCTGAATTAATTTCAGGTTTTCATCATATCCACCTATATCTGTGCGAGTGCCGCCTTTGCATTTCTCAACCACAATTAACTTAGAGTGTTTTTTTGCCTCTTTCAAAGCCCAGGCGATCGCGATGCTTCCTGCACCTGTTGCACCACCCACCTCGATAATATCGAGATCGGGCAATTGATAATGAAGATTATAGATTTTTTTATAAACGAGCGGTAACAACATTCCGTTGGTTGATTTCCTCAGGTTGTAAAACCTGGGATTGATCAGCTTCTCGTAGAAGAGGTAAGCATTCTTGATCCCTGATTTAGCTAGATTGCTCATCTTAAACTTAACTCCTACGACAGCTTGTAGAGGACTCATTGTTGATATGGCTCACCCAAAATTTAGCCTAGAGCGAGTCTTCCACATGATTGAACATTTCCATTGAACTTTCAATCCGAGCGGGGGAGGTTTACTGAGTCTTAACCTAATCCACCAAATCTTAACCAGACGAACATCTTCGATCGCCGACCAGGTCGTAAAACTCCTAAAGTATTGCAAAGCTTCTTAACCTCTGCTGTGTAGCAAAAATCACGAATATTACTGACTTTTTATCAGGTCACCTCAGTATCTTCACGGGAAATACACACTAATTGAAGTGAAAACTATCATATTTTTACAAACTTCTACGTAATAAACCAGTGCTACCACTTATACTGAGTCTTAGTCGGGGGTTAACCAGTTGTTAAACAGTTTAAGAAATAGTTAGCGACTCTAGTCTGCGGCTTCTTTCTCACCCTGCTTAATATCCTCGATAAAACTGCCCAGCAAACTTGCAGATTTGAGCAAGATTGTTGTTTTGACTTCAGCTTTATCTGCAATGGAAGGCTAAACCTAACCTGCTGAGTTCAAGCGCTATAGCCCATTTGCTACAGGGCATTGAATTTGAATTAACTTACGCCAAATGCATCAGCACTGTGAGTAGTAAAGGATTTTCTGAGCTAGATCCCGTGTTTTACATTGTTCATTTTTAAGTTCATTTACCTGCCGGAGATAGTATATGCTTGGACTCTCACGCTTTGGTTCTGAAACCTTATCTACTAGACAGAACACGCTCGATCGCCGTGGCAAAGAGGTGAATTCTCATGGAACCGAGCAAGAGGGTGTTGTAAGAAAAGTTGTCATTTATCTCGACGCTCTTCAGGGATATGGAGCAGATAAAACCCTGATTAAAATCTCTAACGGTCTCGCTGAACGGGGCATTCAGGTTATTCTGATTTTAGCCAAACAGCCCAACCAAGTTCCTCAGAATCTTCATCCCACTATCCAACTATTGCACCTGCACAGCTCTAGAATCAATGTCATCAAAAACATTGTGGGTTTAGCTCGTTACCTGAGCATTCATCAACCCGATATTTTGTTCTCCTCAATTCACTTTAACAATGTAACGGCTGCATTGGGGTCAGGCTTGGCATGGCTATGGTCAGGTCTCCAGACCAAGTTAGTAGTCCGACAGGCAAATACGCTCCATTACCAGTTCAAGCGTTACCCCTTCCCAGTGGGTTTAGTCTTAGGGTTTTGCACGAGACTAACCTATAAGCGAGCTGATTTAATCATCAGTCAAAGTGCCGGGATGAGCCGAGATGTAACGGGCTTCATGAAAGCCGATCCTCGAAAAGTGAGTCTGATTCATAACCCTACAGTCACTCCCGACATCTTTGAGAAGGCACAACAGCCTACTCATCATGACTGGTTTGAGCAAAAAACAGCTCCGATCATTCTGGCAGCAGGACGGCTCAAGCCACAGAAGCACTTTACGGTTCTAATTGAGGCGTTTGCAAAGGTTAAACGGCAGTTCCCCGACGCTAGATTAGTCATTCTCGGTGAAGGCCCTCAACGGCAGGAGCTTGAGAGACTAATCAGAAAACTGGAAATTGCGGACTCGGTTGATCTACCGGGATTTCAAAAGAACGCTTATGCTTTTCTGTCAATGGCAGATGTCTTCGTCTTGAGTTCTGAATACGAAGGATTACCCAATATCTTAATTGAGGCGCTGGCATTAGGGAAAAAGATTGTTGCCACTAATTGTGACAGTGGTCCTGCCGAAATTCTGAAATATGGGCAATATGGCAGGTTGGTGCCCGTCGGAGACCCCATCCAGATGGCAGAGGCGATCCAACTCGCTCTTGAAGAGCCGTTTGCCTGTTTAAGAGAACCGCAAGCAACTAAAAACTTCAATCAGGACTCGCAAGTCGAGAAATATATTGAAGCCTTTACTCGCATTCATCTGAAACAATCGCAAGGCTCTATTAAGCAGGCTTCTAAGTCTGCAACAAGCTTCTCTAAAGTCTATCAGAAGTCTTAATGAACTTCTACTTAACAGGCTCGCTGTTGAGTAGGTTGTTATTGTTGAACACTCTCGTCATTCAAATCCCTAGTTTATGCGCCAGCCTACCCTCACTATTTTCTATCAATTCAATCCCTGGAATCCTTCCATTGGTGGAATTCAAACCTGTATTCGGTCTGTCATCAAGTATGCTCCTAAAGAATTCCAAATTCGCCTGGTAGGGACAGGTGGCAATGATTCTGCAAAGCAAATTGGTCGGTGGCAAGACGTTGAGTTATACGGCAGAGAATTTCAGTTTATGCCGCTAATCCAAGTGCAAAATGACAATGTGCGTGGGGTCGTTCCCACCACGTTGAAGTACACGCAGGCGCTCTTGGGACGTGATTTTTCCTCTGATTTTTTACAGTTTCATCGAATAGAACCCACGTTGGTATCATCTCGTCTGTCTGGCACCAAGATCTTTTACATTCACAATGATATAGAGCAGGCAGTCAAAGGAGCGAGTAAGGAGGGCGGGATTTTCTGGCGACATTTTCCCTGGGCTTACTTTGCGCTGGAGCGCCATTTGGTGAGTCGATTCGATCGCATCTTATCTTGCAACACCAAAGCTGCCGATTCATATCGGCACCGCTATCCTGATGTTGCAGACCGGGTTTCCTATTTACCCAATACCGTCGATAGTGACTTGTTTTATCCTCTGTCTTTAGATGAGCAACAGATGAAGAGACAGGAGTTGGCAACCAAACTGGGGCTTGCCAAAGACACGCAATTTATTCTGTTTGCGGGTCGAATCCATCCTCAAAAACAGCCGTTGCTTCTGATTCGTTCGTTTGCTGCTCTAAATGAACCACAGGCTCACCTATTAATTGTGGGGCAGGGCGAGCTAGAGGAAGATGTGCGCGCTGAAATTGCCCAGCTAGGATTGTCGAATCGAGTGACGCTGATGCCACCTCTACAGCAGTCGCAACTTGCAGACCTGTATCGGGTCTCTAACATCTTTGTGTTAACGAGCGCTTATGAAGGGCTATGTCGGGGAAGTATTGAAGCGCTTGCCTGTGGAACGCCTGTGGTCACCACACGAGCGGGCGAAACTCCCAACTTTTTAACGAGTGATAGCGGCATTGTGTGTGATGACCAAACCCCCGGTGCGATCGCTGATGCCTGGAGACGAGTGTTAAAACACCCAGCAGATTATCCGTCTCAAGCCTGCATCCGAGTCGTCAAGCCTTATGCGGCTCACCATATTGTTCACAATATCTATAGTGAACTCCTAGAACGTTGGCAGTCTAGCCAGCACCAGTCACTTGAACCCTGCCTGTAGTTCTGGTAGATCCAGCTACTTAGAGTTGAGCCGCTAGATTGACCAGAACCTGTAGTTGCCCCGATTTAATCTACGAACTCCTTTGGTGTCACTTAGGAAAGGCTAGAGGAACGCACCATCTCTCCTATTCTGCATCGCCTTTTTTCTTTAGCCTTGCCTAAAGTAGGACTACCCAAAACATTTCAACTTAAATCGTGATTGCTGTGGCGATACTACTCATTCTGATAGCTGCGTTTTACTTGTTTGTTGTGGCCTTTCTAGCAGATTTCTGGCTAGCATTTTTTAAGCGAGATTCTCAGCTATCGAGGTCAGAGAAACGATCAGGGCTAGTGATCATAACGATCGCAGCAATGCTATGGATCTTTGTGATTCCCTTTGCTTATTTAGAACTGCTAGCAAAGCGCAAAAAACTTAAGCGAGATCGAGAGATCACCTCTTATTTCAGTGATCCTCGTTCAGGCTTTTTTAAATGACTACTCTCCTTTTAATATCGTTCAGCTACCAAAAGAGTTAAGGCATCTATGATTACCTCAAAATCTAAGCTCTCCTTGTCCTCCAACTTAATGTCAATTAGCCCGTTTGAGGGTCTTAATGACCAGCAGGCACACGCTTCAGTGACTAGTAAAACTAAGCGTCTGATTGATATTGTGGGTGCGTTAGTGGGGTTACTGATTACAGCAGGGGTAGCAATTCCAATTGCGATCGTGATCCAACTCGATAATTTCGGTCCAATACTTTACAGCCAAACCCGCTGCGGCTTAAACGGCAAAACCTTCCGCATCTGGAAGTTTAGGTCGATGGTAGCGAGTGCCGATCGGTTGCAACATTTAGTGCATAATCAGGCGAAGGGCAACATCTTCAAGAATGCAAATGATCCTCGTGTTACTCGCGTTGGGCGCTTCCTGCGTCGCACGAGCTTGGATGAATTGCCACAATTTTGGAATGTGTTGAAAGGCGATATGAGCCTCGTTGGCACTCGTCCTCCCACCGTGGATGAAGTTATGAAGTATGAGCGGCACCACTTCAGTCGATTGCTGGTCAAACCTGGAATTACAGGCGAGTGGCAGGCAAATGGACGGTCCAGAGTAGAAGATTTTGAAGAGATTGTCAAAATGGATCTGGTCTACCAAACAAAGTGGTCGATTGCCTATGACCTGACGCTGATTCTAAAAACGATTCAAGCGGTTCTCGATCGCAAGGGAGCTTACTGAGAGCTTGCAAAAGAGTAGGCTTAGAAGCTGGCTATATATTTTGCCTTGAAAATATAAATTTATTTCTTGACGTTCCCAAGTTGGGTCAACTTATTAAAGAATTGACAAAACTAGTCTCAATGTGAAACGAACGTAAAATCTAGAGGTAAGATCTCAGGTTAAGGGAGCAATACAAGTAGGTTAAGAAAGCAATATAAACAACTGAGGACTGTAAAGCGCACAAGCTTATTTTGTCTAGAAGATTAGCCCATTGAGGAAGTTACCCTGATTAAATTAAGATTAGGAAAAACACGGTTGACCCTCAGAAAATATTCGACAAGTTGCATCTCCAACAAGTCCTTAAGAGGCTGATAGCGTCTGAGAACGCTCAATGCGATCCTCTGCTATTCAATCTTAAAGATTCACTCATGACTCAGTGCATTACCCTTCTATCTCTTCCCCTAGTCAATCTGTTACCGCCTCGAATACACGGTATTAGCAAGCACGTTAATGGCTAAAGCTCCTTTTTCGCTATCCCCTCTGCCCACTCTAAAGCGACATTCCTTCGTTGCTTTATCAACATTTGTATCTGTTGCTGTTGGGGCAACAGCACTTAGTTTTGCTATCTTACCTCGACAGTATGAGACATCAGCAAAACTGATTGTTGGGGAGAAAGATGTGGGTATTTCAACGCTGGGTCAAGCATTAACTGAAATCAATACCCAAGCACCTGGAAAGGCGGCAGATCCAGTCGCCACTCAAGCAGAACTGATGCAGTCTCAACAAGTGCTTGAGAGTGCCCTTTCAGCCTTTCAGCAAGAAAGCAAAATACCGAAGGAGCAACTCCCTGATATCGTGTCCCTGCGTCAGGCGCTTAAGGTCGATATTGTTCCTGGAACGAATATTTTGCAAGTGAGCTACACAGCTCCAGATCCAAAAATTGCAGCCGGACTTCTCAATGAGATCACCGCGTCGATGGTGGCGGAAAACAGTCGGCAGATTCGTTCCCAAGCAGCTACTCTGCGGGCATTTTTAGAACGTAGGCTTCCTCAGCAAGAAGCTAAACTGAGAGAAAGCGAAGCGGCTGAAAGTCAGTATCGCCAAACCTATGGTATTGTCTCCTTCGACACTCAAGCTCAGAGTATGGTGAACAGTTTAGCGGCTCTTGAGGACGAAGCGCGAAAACTGAGTGCCCAGTTGCAAGAAGATACTACAAAAGTTGGCTTACTGCAAAAAGTAACAGGCGCTAATAATCTTCCAACGGCTTACGCATCTGTTCGCTTGGGGCAAAACGAAACCCTCAAAGAGCTACAGAAGCAACTCACTAACTTGGACGTTGCGATCGTCGATACTCGTTCTCGCTTGGGTGATCAGCATCCTGACCTTCTAGCCTTGCTGCAAAAGCGAGACGAACTCCGCGCCCTTTATGGTCAGCAAATCTCACAGGCAACCCCTGGCGGAACGGCTGCTTCTTATGGCAATGCCGCGTCTAATCCGTTAAGCCAAGATTTAATGTCCCGCTATATTGCCAGCGAAGTCGATCGCGCAGCTTTAGTCAACAGACTGAGAGTGGTGCAGTCTGAACTGAATCCTCTGCGATCGCGCATCAACCAGCTTCCCGGATATCAACGACCCCTGATTGAACTTGCCCGCCAACAACAAAACGCCCAAGATGCTCTCAAGCTAATGAGCGGCAAACTAGAGGAAGCACGGATTGCGGAAGGACAACTTCTCAGCAACGTCCGCGTTGTGGAACAGGCTAGTGTTCCTGTTGATCCTTCTAGCCCCAAAACTCTGCCCATTCTGGCAATCAGTATTGTCTCCGGACTGATTATGGCAGGTGGAGTCGTGTTGCTCCTAGAACTCATGGTTTCCACCATCCGAAACCCAGCGGAAGCGGAAGCCGTGCTGGGTCTCGCTGTCCTGGGTGTATTACCTAAACTCACTCCTCCAACCAACAACTTGGTAGATCTAGAGCGTTTTTTAGACAACTCCAATCAGGTGGAACCTTACCGGAAGTTCCTCAAAGTCTTAGAATCTTCGAGTGAACAAAAACCCCAAGTCTTTGTCTTTAGCAGCGCTACCGTTGGAGATGGAAAGTCAGCCGTTGTTCTTCACTTAGCGGCTGTGGCAGCTATGCTGTCGCGGCGCACGTTAATTATCGATGCAGACTTACGCCATCCCCTACAACACCGTCTGCTCAACCTGGCTGCTTCTCCTGGGTTGGCAGAGGTAATAAATGACAATCTTTCTTTCTTGGAGGCTGTCCAAGCCACCTCTGTTCCTAATCTATCCGTGTTACCTTGTGGTCAATCTCTGCAACGCCCCTCGGCGCTGATTGAGACAGCAGCTATGGCGAGGCTCTTAGAAAAAGCTGCCAATCACTACGACTGCGTTATTGTTGACACCTCACCATTAAGTATTTGTGCAGATGCCGAAACCTTAAGCCAAGCAGCTAACGGACTTGTCTTAGTCGTTCAACCGAACTCCAGTAAGAGAGATCTAGCTTTGCAGACAATTTCGGATTTACGAAAAGCTGGGGTGTCTCTACTGGGGCTAGTCATGAACGAAACTGTACTTCCCGATAGAAACGAACTCTCTGGACACTCCTCAGCATCTGGCTATGTGCAGTCACCGTTACCTCTGCGTTCCATTTCCAGTTCTACTCAGCGGGGGGGCTAAACCTGTTGTCCTCCCTTCGTGAAAGTACGGTTCATGTTCCACACTTCCGCTGCCCTAATAGCCTCTAGAACGGATTTATGAAATCTGCCAAGTTATTTTGCTCAACTGTTTTGACGCTCACCTGTACTTTGGGACTGGCAGGACAGCTTAAACCTGTGTTAGCGCAAGACAGCAACCCCCAGGTTGCAAATCAAGTAGCCGACCCACTCAAGCCTGAAGATCGAATTCGGCTGACAGTGGCAGGGTTTCCCGATCTCTCAGGGGAACAGTTCATTGCCGCAGATAACACCATCCTACTTCCCCTGGTTGGCTCACTCAAGATTGGAGGTTTAACTCCAGCTCAAGCTACAAACCAATTGACTCAAGCATTATTACCCTATGTCCGCCGCCCGCAAGTAGGTTTAGCGGTTGTCAAACGAAGTCCGATGCTGATCAGCATTACAGGAGAGGTCGTTCAGCCAGGACCTCGTTTACTATCTTCCACCGATGTCCGTTCGGCATCTTCCTCCACCGAGACTGAGACGAGTACTCCCATTACCCTGAGTCGAGCCTTACTTATAGCAGGGGGAATTAAACCGAACGCCGATCTACGCAATATCGTCATTCGGCGGTCTGTTCCAGTCGATCTTGTCCATAGAAAAGATCTCGTCAGTGTAAACAAAGCAGAATCAAACAAGACCGATCTGAAAGTGGATTTGTGGCAGTCCGTCAAAAGCGGAGATTTAGCCTTTGACGTAAGAATCTATAACGGTGACGAAATTATTGTTCCGACGGCTCCGTCTAACAGTGCCAATCAACAGATGCTCCTTGCTTCAACGGTTGCCCCTACCCTAGTTGCTGTGCAAGTGACCGGCGAAGTCCAAAATCCCAAGCAGATTGAAATTAAGCCTACCGCTGGAGTCAGTGAAGCCGTTGCAGCAGCAGGCGGATTTACCAGGGATGCTAGCACAGACAAAATTTCCCTGATTCGGACGTTGCCAGACGGACGGGTTGAAAGCCGCACCTACGCCTTTGGCAAGACATCTGAACCTTTGATGAACGGCGATTTGATTGTGGTGAATCGATCGAGAAAAGGAGCTTTGGGGACTACCTTTGACTTTCTGGGTCGATTGGTCAGCCCAGTTTTCCCCATTCTGCGAATTCTTACCAATGTAGGACTCTAATAAGTAATGGCAACCGATAGAGGCTGGAGTCATCTTTCTCGTCCTACCGTTTGGGTTGGTGCTGTAGGAATTTTGCTTGGTATCGTGGTGGGTGTTCTGTCAAACGCCCAACCTCTTTCTCTGGTTTTAATCGTTGCTGCCATTGCGGCCAGCATTTTTTTGTTTATCTTTTTCAGAAACTTCGAGCAAGTTGTCTTGGGATTGCTGATTCTACGCAGTGCGCTGGATCCCTTCTCGGCTCAACAGGTTCCCTCTGTATTTGCAGTGGGTGTAAACCTCTTAATCTTGCTTTATATTATTAAGCTCTTGTTATCAAGACAAAAGATACAGACCGATGGATTCTGGTGGTTCATCGCTGGCTGGTTTGGACTTCAGCTATTGTGGGTTATCCTACTTCCTTTGGGCGGTTTGGGCCTGAGTGCTTCCCATGTTGGGGGGTGGCTGGTTGGTTTACGGGAGTGGATTCGAGGCTTTTCGTGGGTGATGTTTTACCTAATGGTCATGCAGCTTAAAGACCGAGTGCATCCAGAAAAAGTGGTTTCTGCTCTGTTCTTAAGCCTGATCATTCCCTTAACCGGTGCTGCGCTGCAAGTCATTGTTCCGCCTTCCAAACTGCCTAAGTTTCTGGTGTTTGAGAGAGGCTACTCAATTGAAGCAGGATCTCGGATCAACGGGACTTTAGGGCACCCAAACGTCTTTGCTATATTTTGCGTGTTTTTTATTGCTTTAGTGCTTTGGAAATTAGGACAAGCAAAAAATCGTTTACCTTGGCTGATTCTGATTGGTGCGCTTGCCTTTTTCTTAGTGAGCACTAAATCGCTGACCGGATTGCTCATGATTGTTGTGTTCATTCCGGCTTTCCTGGCTCCCAAACTGAATGTGGTCAACCTGATCGGTGGCATTTTTCTGTTTGGGGTGATCATTGTTTTATTTGTTAGTTCCCCACTAGGGCACGAGCGTCTGCAATCTTTGTATGCAACACCGCTCCTCAATCCAGATATCAGTGTGTCGCGCGCAATCTTTTTGCAGTTTTTTGACGGTAATAGTTTCAATTGGCGCGTTGCCCAGTGGACTTTTTTGCTGGAGGTATGGCAGCGATCTCCCATCTTCGGGTACGGATTAGATACCAGCAGGTTTTTGACGATCCAAGAAAGTTATGCTCACAATGACTACGTGCGGTTTATAGCGGAACAGGGCATTGTTGGTTTCAGTCTATTTCTGATTCTCCTGATCGCTCAATTTGCCCGTCTAACTCAGTTGTGCCGCATGGCTCCACCTGGGTCATCGAAACGAAATCTCTGTTTTACCATGATGGCTTTTCTGACTGCCATGTTAGCGGGCATGCTGACAGACAATCTCTGGAACCACACGACCACCTTCTTTTACTGGTGGACTGTCATGGCAGTTTTAGGGTGGGACTGGGAACGGTTTCCAGAGTCAGAAGTTGAGGCGCAGGGGAAACTGCCCTTTAGCACTATCAATCGTTATCCTACACAGACGTAAGCTTAAAGATATGCCTGCTAATGAAGGTCTCAAAGGGAAAGTTCTGCGTGGGGGAGTCTCCTTAGCCATTCGACAAATAGTCATTGCGGCACTTTCGCTGGTCAATATCCTCGTGATCGCTCGAATGTTAGGACCGGGACTCTACGGCGTGGTTACGATTGTCTTGAGTATTCTTAATTTTTTGACCCTCACCTGCCGATTAGGATTGCATGTCTATTTGGTACGCGCACCCGACTTGGATGAAGATACACCCAATCAGGTTCAGGCATTCTACAATACGCTTGGCATCGTCTTTTGTGGGGTGCTATTTGGACTCGCCCCTGTGATCGCTTGGTGGGCAGGAGACAGTGATACTACCCGTCATCAAATCACCCTTGCTTTTTGGCTAGTCTTGCCCGCCATCTGGCTAGACATGATTTGCCGGGTGCCCACGAGTATGTTGGAGCGGGAACTGAAATTTAGTCAGGTGGGATTGCTGGAAACGCTCTCACGAGTCGTCATGTATTTTTCGGGCATCCCCCTGGTAGTTTTTGGAGGAAAAGACTGGGGATATTTAGGACCCATTATTGGAACGGTCTTAGGCTATGTCGTTCAGACTAGCCTTGCCTACTACTACTATCCTATCCCTTGGCGTTGGCGCTGGCAGTGGAAGGCAGTTAAACCAGCCTTTAATTATGGGCTAGCCTATGCAGGCTCTGATTGGATTATGAACCTCCGACGCTTGCGGCTACCTCTCTTGGTCAGCCGTTTGGGAGGAGTAGATATGGTCGGTTACATCAGTATTGCGATTCGGTTGGCAGACCAATTGTCTATTTTGCGCCTTGTTGTGCGGCGGCTGTCGATTAGTGTGATGGCAAAACTGCTCGACAAGCCCGAAAAAGTCCGGAGTGCCATTAGTCGGGGGATGTCGTATCAAGCACTCTTGATCGGACCCCTCTGTGCTGTCTTTGCGTGCAGTTCTGCCTGGCTAATTCCTCTGATGTTTGGGCACAGCGAAAAATGGCTGATCAGTGCCAAAATCTTTCCCTTTATTGCCTTGGGCACTCTTGTGGGTGGCATTTTTGAATTGCATGCCTCCACTCTTTATGTCACAGGGCATAATGGCGAGGTAGCTCAACGCAATGCCTGGTATGTGGGCATTCTCTGGGCAGCAACCTTGATTTTGCTGCCGTCGATGGGGCTGTGGGGCTATGGGTTGTCAGAAGTGATTGCTCTGCCGTCTTTCTATCTGATTCATCGCTCGATCGCGAAAATGTTTGGTTCGCCTGATTATCGGGAAGCGTTTTGGATTACCCTAGCTTCGACGGTTGCTATGTTTGCTGGAGCTTTCCTTCCCCAAATGCAGGCGATCGCGATATTCATTGTTAGCTATGCGATCGCTTTGGTCTTTTGTCCAAGCATTCTTCGCATCCCCTTGGATATTTTGGCAGCTCGGCGATCAAAAGATCAGAAAAAGGCTGTTGTCGATTGATATGCTATTAACCCGCCAATGGTGGTTGTGTCGCAAAAATGATAAGGTGGGGAAGCTCAATTTTCTCTAGCCTCATCCTAAATAGCATTCCCATCCCTGTTTAAGTGGAGACACTTTCTGCCCGAAATCATTGTATTGAATGTGCGGTGGTACTGTCGCTACGCTCTGAGCTACCGGAATTTAGAGGAGATGATGGCGGAACGAGGGGTCGAGGTGGATCCTTCGACGATCCATCGGTGGGTGTTGAGCTACGCGCCAGAATTGGACAAACGAGTTCAGACCGCATCTGAACCAGACCAACGACTCGTGGCGGGTGGATGAGACGTATACTCTACTCGGCTAAGAATGGGACTTTTGTGAAGGACTGAAACTTCCAAGTCATCAAGGTTTCGAGTTGTTTCTTTTTGGTAATGTGTGCCCGATCAATTAGAGTTGAAATCGCCGTTTTGAAGGAGGAGAAATCAGCATAGTGTTTGGAGTACAAACATTCTTTGCGGACAAATCGCCATAACCGTTCGATCAAATTCAAGTGAGGTGAATAGGAGGGTAAGTACATTAGGGTTATCCCCAATTCATCTGCCAACTTAAAGACCACCGCACACTTTTGATATCGAGCATTATCCCAGACTAAAGGGATGGGCATCCCCAAAGCTAACTCTGAGAGTTTTCGCAGCAGTTGGCAAACACTCTCAGCATTGATGTAACTCTCGTTCGTGACCGTGATGAGCTCTAGCGTCACGGCATTGAGTGCCCCCAAGACATTAAACCGCTTGCGTCCTGATGGAGACTGGATGAACAATCGGGTAAAGCACCAGAGGTAGCCTAAAAAAGTCGTGTGGACAAAATGAGCAGCATCGACAAAAAAACGGCTTGTTCTCCAGCTTTTGCAGATGCCAGTAGCGGTTCTAAAATTTCCTCTCGAAACGTTTCTTGTTCGGTGATCTTCTCAAGATCACCATTTCTACCAGGAACAAATCCGACTTTGCGACGGTTCATCCCGATGCGGTTGAGAAAGGCGCTGACTTAATTGGGACTGCGGTGAATTCCGGTGATTTCGTGAATCTTCGCTTGAGCCTCTTTGATGGTTTGCGGTGGGTTAGCTCTAAAGTAGGTTTCCACACTCGCGATGTGTTGACTTAAATCGCTGGGTTGCCCCTGATAATCTAAACGTTTGAGCCGCTCAATCCCACCCGCTAGATACTGCCTGAGATAGACCGTTAGCTCCTAAGAAACACACTCCGGGAGAGCAGGTTTAGCAACGAGGTCAAATCCAAGCGCCATCGCCTTTTTCTTGAGGTTTTTGACCATTCGTTCCTGATACTGCTGCTCGTAAGTT
>NZ_MPPI01000057.1 GCF_001895925.1 Phormidesmis priestleyi ULC007
TGAAACCTTTGCACAAGTCAAGCAGCTATTTGTGCAATTCTTGCAGTCTTACACGTTTGATTTTCCCAAGTTGCGGCGCTATGGCTGATCTTACAACTCAAATAGGACTGCTATAGCTTGGCTCGGCAAATGCACGGTGAAGTGTGAGCCGACTCCGACTTTAGATTCGACCTCGATCGTGCCATTATGCAATTCGACTAACTGTTTGGTGAGGGCTAACCCCAGTCCTGTTCCTTCATATTTGCGGTGATAAGAGGCATCTAGTTGCTGAAACTTTTGAAACAGTAGAGAAATTTCTGCTTCAGGAATCCCGATTCCGGTGTCTTCGACTCGTAAGATTGCCCGTTCTTCATTCACCCAAACCCTCAGTGTGACACAGCCATATTCGGGAGTAAACTTGATGGCGTTACTGAGTAGATTAATCAAAATTTGCGTGACTCGCTGTGGGTCGGCTTGAAAGCGATCGCGGTGCAGGCCTTTCTCTCCACCGTCTTGCTCAACCGATCGCAAAAATTCTGCTCCCGCACTTAAATCGAGGCGAAGTTTTACCTTCTTGAGTTCTGCTTTTTCTTGTAGAGACTCCAGCGCTTGTTGCGCGAGTTGAAAGAGAGAGAACTCACGGATGTCTAATACGGCTTTTCCGGTTTCGGCTTGTGACAAGTCTAGAATGTCGTTAATGAGTGCCAGCAGATGTTCTCCACGACTTTGAATCGTTTGCAAATATTCTTGCTGTTTTTGCAGCGTTAATGCTCCTCTATCATCAGATTGAGTCAGGTGACAGCGCAACAGGGTCGCGGCCAGGCCGATGATGATTGTCAGAGGAGTTCGTAGCTCGTGACTTACCGTTGACAAAAATTCTGTCTTGGCGCGACTTGCCGCTTGAGCCGTGACTAATGTGTCGCGGAGGTCTTGAGTACGATCGAGAATTTGCTGTTCTAAACGGTGAGTCTGCTGCAACTGAGCATGAAGTGCATCTCCGTTCGGTGAAGGGAGCGACTCAAGAGACTTTGAAGAGTGGGGCGTATGCGAGGTCAACCGATCGACTAATTGAAGCGTAAACTGGCTCTGAAGCTCAGAGTCATTAGGCTGAAGTGCCTGCTGGGCCTGTCTAATTTGCTGAAATAGCTCTGATTTAGATAATAAAAGGGTTTCTAAGTGAGTGAGAAAAACGGCAATCTCTTTGGGATCGAAGGTCAATTTAATTTGGCACTCGTCGTCAGATCTGGCAGAATGCGATGCCGTTTCACCTTGCAAAATGGCACTAAATCTCGAAGACGACACCGCAACAAACCGTTCTGCCCCATGATCGTTGAGTTGCAATGGAGAAATCGTCACCTCGGTCAAGATTAGAGCGGTAGGGTTGACCATCTGCTTGAGTAGATCGCCAACCTGTTGAAAAACAGTCCAGGGCAGGGTTTGATGTAAGCTTTGAGTCTAAGAGCTAGGCATATTTCCTGGTCTGGACATGACAAAAATTAAGAGCGGATCATCCATTAAGGATTCGCTTGTATTCCTATTTACACAATGACTCAATTATTGCGGGCAACACGGTGCCGAGTTTGAAGCTTTGCTTAAGTTTAAGAACGCAAATCTGAGGAAGTTCCAATCTATGGGGTTATGGCACCGCAGATCCAATACACAAAAGTCAAACAAAAACGCTCCCGCACTGGGCGAGAACGTTTGTTAAGGTTGTTGTTGTTTTAAATTTGCCACTTTGGAGGCTAAAACTTAGCTCGATCGAATTCAAAGTTACCGTCCACAAACGCGCCGACCTCAGTGTCAACGGTACGACCGAGCATTCCTGAGCGTTTGACTTCTTTCACAAATCCTTCGGTGGCTTCTCTAGCATGCATATCAAGATTGCCTTGGGTAGGAGTCGAATTGATTGAGAAGTCATTCCTGGGCACTTATGAAGTCTTCAGTCGAGATGGCGCTATTCCGGAACGAGATCATTGTTGAAGGTAACTCAAGCAGATTTCAGGAAAGAGGTGAAGTTCTTTAGATTGAAAGCGATCGCACTCAATCCATCGCACCACAAATGCTGTCTCTGTCTCGGTTCCGATAAACTCATCTAGCTGATAAAACTTAGAGTCCACCAAGTCAGCCTGATAAAGCTGAATCCATTCATGTCCGGGCTTGCCCTCATACATAAACAGGTTTTCGCTAAATCCTAAATGTCGAATGTTGCATAATTCTGCCTGGATTTCTTCTTGAAATTCTCGCTTGAGTGCGTCTAAACTGGTTTCACCAAACTCAACGCCGCCCCCCAAAGAGCGATAGAAGAATTCTTGCTTAACGGAGTCGTAACCTTCGGCAACCAGAATGCGATCGCCATCACGAATCAGCCCCAACACCAACGCCCGAATCTGTGGAAGTTTATTCATTAAGTTCAAGACGTTAAAAATTATCTCTGCTCAACTTCAAGAGCTTATGTACAGTTTCCTGAAAAGTGTCTAGTAGGATAAAGCTAAGTGTTGGGAAGGTTGAGCTATGGGCAGGCGTTCAAAAATTCAGTTTGGAACTGATGGATGGCGCGGCATTATTGCCGACGATTTCACGTTTTCTAACGTTTGTAAGGTGACGCGAGCGATCGCTCGTTATCTAGATACGACTTACTCTAAAACTCGTCCCGTTCTCGTGGGCTACGATACTCGGTTTTTGGCAGATCAGTTTGCTCATACGGCAGCCGCAGTTTTAGCAGATTTAGGTTGGCGGGTGCAGATCGTCGATCGAGATTGTCCGACTCCAGTCATTGCTTATAACGCTCGTCACTTGAATTCGGCAGGAGCGTTGATGTTTACGGCGAGTCATAACCCTGCGCCCTACTGTGGAATTAAATACATCCCTGATTATGCTGGCCCGGCGACGACTCAGATCACGGATGCAATTGTTGCCAATCTCGATCGCGTATCCGATGCCCCACCGAGTGGCAATCGTGCCATGATTTCGACCTTTGATCCTAAACCTGCTTATTTGAAGTTTATTTATGGCATTTTGGATGTCGATCGCATTCGTAGCGCCAAACTCAAGGTCAAATATGACGCGCTCTACTCTACGTCTCGTGGTTATCTCGATACGGTTCTAGCTGACTGTGGGTGTGAAGTCGAGAGCTTTCATACCTATCGCGATGTCTTGTTTGGCGGCGGAATGCCCGAACCCAACGGCAAACAACTCGCGGGCTTGGTCGATGCGGTTAAGACCGATCGCGCTGATATTGGGTTATCAACCGATGGAGATAGCGATCGTTTTGGCATTGTCGATGAGCAGGGTAACATTCTTACGCCCAACGTCATTTTGCTGCTTTTGGCACGTCACTTAATTAAAAACAGAGGCAAGCGGGGCGCGATCGTTCGCACTGTGGCAACGACTCGCTTGCTCGATAACTTTGCGGCAACTCACGGGTTAGAACTCTATGAAACCGCAGTCGGCTTTAAACATATCGGTGAAAAAATGCGGCAGACCACCGTGCTGATTGGCGGTGAAGAATCAGGCGGACTGAGCATCATCGGGCACATTCCTGAAAAAGACGGCATCCTGGCAGATATGCTAGTTGCAGAAGCCATCGCCTATGAGGGCAAACCCCTCAGCCAACTTGTGCAAGAAGTGATCAGCGAGGCAGACGGCCCGCTTTACAATCATCGAATCGACTTGCGGCTCACTAATTCTCATAAAAAAGCCGTTTTAGACTCCTTTACTCACAATCCGCCTACCCAAGTTGCAGGCTTTGCCATTAAAGAAGTCGGTCGCAAAGACGGCATTAAGCTCTATCTAGAAGAAGGAAGCTGGATTTTGCTCCGTCCTTCTGGCACAGAGCCACTGATCCGAGTCTATTTAGAAACGAATTCACCCCAAAAAGTCAGTCAGATCGCAGCAGCGATGGAGCGATCGATTCATCAAATCCAACCCGTTTAGGTTCACCGTTTTATGAAATCTCTGGCAACGCTGATCACGTCATTAATTATCGCAGTTTGGATCGGAGCGATCGCGCTTATTTCCGTTCAAAATGCCACGCCCCTTTCACTGCGGTTTCTCAGTTTTCAGCTAGTCGAGATGCCCTTTGGGTTAATCCTCGCCTTTAGCGCTGGGGTCGGTGTGATCGGAACGGCGATCGCGCAGCCTCTACTAGGCTTTTCCAGCCCCCAGCGTGATCAAGACGACGATGACGACTTCTAAACGCTCACCAAGCATAAACCTGTCCATCAATTAGCAACCGAGTGATTCCTTTCGCTTGCAGGTGAGGCGCAGCTTTCTGCAAGATGCGGCTATCAGGAATCTTGATCACACGCTGCGTCCGGATGTTAGAAAACCGCTTTGCAACTCGATGATTATCAAACACAGGTAGCGTCTTCTCTTGAATCTCTTCTGACGGAATTTGCCCCAACTCACCAAATTCTCTCAGGGGGCGGGCAATAAGTTCGGCCGCACGATCGACCACTAAATAACACGTCTTTGGAATCGCCGCTTCAGTCAGTGGCAACACCCGCACAAACGAAGCTGAATTGAGTTGAAGCGACGGCAGCAGTGACCCGCTCTCTTCGTCGTCAAGATCGTCGTCAAGATCGTCGTCAAGACCTTCCTCTAAATCGTCATCAAGATCATCGAGATCGTCTTCCTCATCGTCGTCAAAGGCTTGAGATTCTGTAGCTTCTTCTAACTTAGGGTCAGCCAGCGTCAGAACTTTTTTCACAACAGGCGCAGTGGTTAGCTCTTTCACCACCTCAAAGATTTCCTCGATCGGGGCTTCTGCTTCAGACTCAGCCGACGATCGTTTGCGCGATCGGCGAATGGGAGCAGGAACTACCCGCTCAGACGTAGAATCTAAAGAAACCGAAGCCGCCAGAGGAGTCGGTTCAGGCTCAGAGACTTCAGCGATCGCAGGGGCAGAAACCTCAAGAATATTGCCTTGAATGGGCACCTGATCCGGCTCACGAGAGGGCGCTTCAGAGTTTCGTGAAGCCACCCGCTTTTGCTGAATCAAGCCTTCATATTCCCCAGCAGGCAAAGTGCTTTTGAGAATTCGACTAATGGTTGTGTTGCTCACTCCATATTGATTTGCCAGAGTCAGCGTCGTCTCCCCTGGCTGACGATATAGCTCAACAATTTGGTTTTTGTCAGAATCAGACAGTTTGCGAGGGGTCATGCCACAATCCACGAAAGGCTCAGTCAGCACTTACCATTCTAAGTCCAACCGCCCGTAAAAAGGCTGGAAGACGAGGTTGCCCTTCACCCTTTGCTCTTTTTTAAGCTTGTCTCCGTCCTCCACGGCGCGATCGGCTGAGATCATATTCCAGTGCTGCACCGATGCCAAAGAGCACGCCGCTCAACACCCAAAAGATTTCTAGCAAGCCCCCGCTTTGATAATTTTCGAGTCGGGCTGTCGCATATTTAAACCACATATCAGCGATATACAGCGAGAAAGCGGCCGCCGCGATCATTCGCCAAGACTGCGAAAAGCGCCCTCCCCAAAATGCCAGCAGCAGCGTCGTCGCCACGATCAAGATAAACACGTCAGCCATGACGTAGAAATAATCTAGAAACGTTTTGAATGGAGCCAACGTGTCTTCAATGGCAGATACCCAAGCAGGGGGCTTTTGTTCCTCTGACTTGACGGGTGCTGCTCTCAGGACAAAAGGCAGCACAGAAGGCGCTGTTTGAGGAGAGGGCACCGCTTGAGGCACAAGTGGCTGCACTTTAGGCGTTTGTGAACCCGGCTTAGGTGCGACCTGGGTTGCCTTAACCGTAGGTTTTGCCGGAGTCGCGATCGTTTGGGCAGAGACTGGCTCAATTCCAAAGAGATCGGCACTCGCGGTTTTTTCGGGAGAAATCGTCAACCAGGTCGCGAAGGCAATGCTAATCGTGGCGATTCCGGCAACGATGCCCCACTGCCAGACTTCTAGATTGAGGCGACGATCGGCAAACGCCATCACCATGCCCCACCCTAGAAACAGATAAGCCGGGACGTAGAAGAAATCTCCGGGTGAGACTGCGGCATCGCGCCCTAAATAGGTTTCCCAGAAGGTGAATAGCACTCCCCCCACGAAATAACACAACATGCCCATGCCAATGCCAAACCAGACTTTGCGACCGCTCACGATCTGGGGGCTGCGCCAGTTTCTAAAACACAAAATTGCGGCGGCTAAGAAGGCAACCACTTCAAAAACAGACGTGCCGTAGGAATACCAAACCGGACGGTCTTGTCCGGGTTCAGCCACACTAAACAGCAGAAAAAATAGCAGCGCCAGCACCGCCCAGATAATTTCTGCAAAGACGATCGCTTGCACAGACAGAGACTTAGCCGCAGATTTATCGATCGAAGTACTCATATCACAGTTACAAAGGTAGAGCGATTAGATGGAATGAAGGGAAGCGAGAGCGATCGTGGATGGTTCTCGAAGTTAGCGCCACAGATTACCACCTGGCGATCGAGTCATCCAAGCCAAAAAGCGGGCACGTTCCCCAGAAGGCAAGTCTTGCAAAGCTTCTAACGTTCGGAGGACGAAGGGAGATTTGCCGAAGTAGTTTTTGCCAATGCGGTGCAACTCTTGCAGGAGCAGCGTCAGGTGGTTTTCTTGCCAAGCTGGTGTTTGCAGACTGTTGAGCGGATTGATGGTCAAAAGCTGCTTAATAGCATCAGGCGACTCGGTTTGAGGAAACCGACCTTGCCGAAACACGTCAGCCATCGCTTTTTGAAACGTGACGGCCTGTTTTGTGCCCATCAAGTCTTCGATGTCGATATACATCGCTTGTAGCATTAGCAGACAGGCTTGAGTAAACATGGGAGTCGTTGAGCCACTTACCTCACTCTCGTGGGTTTCGTGGGCAAGCTGATCGAGCCGCACTTTGCCCCAAATGCTATAGCGATCGGGTTCTTCTAATAAAACGCAGGCTTTGCCCTGATTGTCAGTCAAATCGCGCCACAATGCCCTCGCCTCTTCTTCTTGATTGGCGTTAAACACACTGATTAAGCGAAATGTGACCCCCTGATAGGTGAGGATCGGAATTTTTTGATCTCGTTTGGGATGTTGGATGCTGGAGATTTCCACATCCTGCCGTTTCAGAATGAACATAAAACAGCTAATTATCTCCTATCAAGGTTAGGGGTAAGGTTGGCGGCGTGAGCTTGAGCCATGATATAGCTGCAAGTTTCTATTCAAAATGGTCTCTCTGCTAGAGTCGGCAAAGAGAAGGCAACCGGAAGTGCGATATTAAAAGACCATTGTCTTGCAATTTCTGTCATTAACACACTTTTATCAACACACTTTCTTTAAATTCCCTTTTTCTGGCTTTTAGTGTACTCATAGTCAGAGAAACCCTGCTTTATTTATGATATTGAGATATTTATTGAGAGCTCTGCCAGTCTACGAATTAGAACAAGTCTGTCAGGAAGTTTCCACAAACTTGCTAGGATTGTATAGTGCTTAATCAGTCAGAGATAAAAATCTAGCTATTTCGCAACAGGGGCTCTTAGCTCAGTGGATAGAGCAACCGCCTTCTAAGCGGTCGGTCACTGGTTCGAGCCCAGTAGAGCCCGTCTTGAATGATTGATCAGCAACAGAGAAGTGGGGGAACGATCGTCCACTTCACCAAATCTTAATTCTGTCAAAAAACTTAATAATTAACTCCCTGGAAGCTTATCATTTCGCTATGTAAGGGTAAAAGAGCCTTCATTCGCGAGAGGAAATCAGGCAATGGTTGAATGGATTACCAACACCATGAGTGCGCTAGGCTACTGGGGCATCGGTCTCCTAATGTTTCTAGAGAACCTTTTTCCACCTATCCCGTCAGAGTTGATC
This sequence comes from Phormidesmis priestleyi ULC007, assembly GCF_001895925.1. GTDB lineage: Bacteria > Cyanobacteriota > Cyanobacteriia > Leptolyngbyales > Leptolyngbyaceae > Phormidesmis_A > Phormidesmis_A priestleyi_A. Next base: position 7,794 of record NZ_MPPI01000057.1, read on the forward strand.
ATGCCGTTGGCAGGGTTTACCGTATCTAAAGGGCAGATGAACTTTCAGTATGCGGTTTTGGCAGGAGTGCTAGGAGCGTTGCTGGGAGCGTTACCTTGGTACTATGCAGGCAAACTGGTGGGTGAAGAGCGGTTAGCAGCGATCGCTGATCGCTATGGCAAGTGGTTTGGGATCTCTGGCGCAGACATCGACAAAGCCAATCGTTGGTTTTATCGTCACGGCAACAAAGCGGTGCTGTTGGGTCGTTTGGTGCCCGGAATCCGAACGCTAATTTCTCTACCAGCCGGAATCAGTGAGATGCGGTTAGCCCCTTTTTTGGTTTACTCCACCATCGGCACCACGATTTGGACAACGATATTAACCTACGCTGGATATTTATTAGGAGAACACTACGATCGAGTCGATGACTATTTAGCCCCCGTCTCAAAGATTGTTTTAGGGGGTTTAATCGTGGCATTGGGGGTGTGGTTGGTGCGACGGAAGCAAACGCAGCGTCTGAAGTGAGGAAAGAATGAATTTTGATGCGGCTCATTTGGGGCAGTGGTTTAAGGAGATTGGCCCGATCACGGCTCATTTAGTAATTTGGGCGATCATCTTTGCAGAGTCTGGGCTGTTGATCGGATTTTTCTTGCCGGGAGACAGTCTCTTGTTTACGGCTGGGTTTCTAGCTTCCCAAAACATTCTCAGCATTCAATATCTGGTATTGGGCTGTTTTGTGGCTGCCGTTTTAGGCGACAGTGTGGGCTATCTGACCGGAAATCGATTTGGACGAAGATTATTTCAGCGAGAAGATTCTTGGCTGTTTCACAAAAAGCACTTAGTCTCTGCTCAAGGATTTTATAAGAAATATGGCAAAAAAGCGATCGTGTTGGCGCGATTTGTGCCGATCGTTCGCACCTTTGCGCCCATCGTGGCAGGGATCGGGGCAATGCACTACCGCACGTTTCTGTCTTATAACGTCATCGGTGGATTTATCTGGACGTTTGGCGTGACGCTGTTGGGCTATTCTTTAGGAGCAGTGATTCCAGATGTCGATAAATATCTGTTGCCCATTATTCTAATCATTATCGTCGTTTCGCTTCTGCCTTCTGTCTTTCACATCTACCAAGAACGCAACAAGTCCAGCCGCCATTGAAACACCGTTCTAACTACTGGCAACTATCCACCTATCTTCGCCCACAGTGGAAGATCATTGCTCAGGCAATGGTTTGTACGCTGGTGTTTACTGCAACGTGGCCTATTTTAGCGTGGCTAGCGGGGCGTATGGCAGAACGGATCGGCGCAGGCAATGTGGGCGCGATCGCCGAATTGACTAGCTTTGCGGCAGTCGTTTGGGTTGGGCAAAAGCTGGTGCAATATGGGCAAGACACTCTGATGGCAAAAGCCGCCTTGTCGATCGCTCTGCAACTGCGCCAAGAAACTTATGCCCATCTGCAACACCTCAGTCTCAGCTATTTTGAGACGATGCAGACTGGAGATCTGGCCTATCGACTGACGGAGGATGTCGATCGGATTGGAGAAGTGGTCAACAAGCTCTTTCATGAGTTTGTGCCCAACGTTCTGCGGCTAGTTGCGGTGCTGGGCTATATGATTTGGGTCAACTGGCAACTGACTCTGGCAACCCTAATCGTCGCGCCGTTGCTGGCAGTGTTGATCGGCTGGTTTGGAGAGCGGCTTCGTAAACTGTCTCATCGCAGCCAAAGTCGGGTTTCTGATCTGTCGGGGCTGATTATTGAAATGTTGAGCGGTATTCGCTTAGTGCAAGCGTTTGCGGCAGAAGAATATGTCATCGATCGCTTCAGTCGTGAGGCAGAACGCAATCGGCAAGCCCGTTATGCAATGGAGCGACTTAGAGCCTCTCAATATCCAGTCGTCGGTTCGCTAGAGGCGTTAAGTATGCTGTCATTACTGCTGTTAGGCGGCTGGCAGATTTCTAAAGGGCAGTTGACTGGCAGCGGATTTATTAGCTATGTGACTGCTGTTGCGCTGTTGTTTGAGCCGATCGCCACCATTACCAGCAGTTATAACGAGTTTAAGCAGGGAGAAGCGTCAGTCGATCGGGTTTTTGAGCTGCTGTGGTTAAAACCGACGATCGTGGAGAAGCCGGACGCGCCGATGCTTGCCCCCGTGATGGGGAAAGTAGAGTTTGGCAACGTCACCTTTTCTTATCAGCCCGATCGTCCGGTGTTGCAAGACTTAAATCTCTTGGTTTTGCCGGGGGAAATGATCGCCCTCGTCGGGGCATCAGGAGCCGGAAAAACGACGCTAGTGAATTTGATTCCCCGATTCTACGATCCCCAAATCGGTGATATTTGGTTAGATGGCACTAATGTGCGAGATGTCTCACTTCGCAGTTTGCGGCGACAGATTGGGATTGTGCCTCAAGAGACGACCTTGTTTTCGGGGACGATCGCTCAAAATATCGCCTTTGGTCAGCTTGATTTTGATTTAGATGCCGTCAAAGAAGCCGCCAAAATTGCCAATGCACATCAGTTCATCAGCCAACTTCCAGAAGGCTATAACACCTGGGTCGGTGAACGCGGCGTAAATTTGTCGGGCGGACAGCGGCAACGGCTGGCGATCGCGCGGGCGATGTTGCTCAATCCTCGAATTCTGATTCTCGACGAAGCCACGTCAGCCCTCGACTCTGAATCGGAATCACTGGTTCAAGAAGCCTTAGAGCGAATCATGCAGGGGCGCACCGTATTTATCATTGCTCACCGTTTGGCAACCGTGCGGCGTGTCGATCGTATTTTAATCTTAGAAAAAGGTCGAGTCGTAGAATCCGGCACTCATTCTGAACTCATTGCCGAAGGGGGGCGTTATGCTCGATTCTATGCCCAGCAGTTTAGCTAGCGGCTGAGATGCCCTATCCACGATCTCTTAAATGGAATACTCCATTCACGCACCCAACCCATTTATTTGCAAAAACTTGCCTCGACTGTTACCCGATTGGTCGCAACCCGTGCGATCGGTGCTGGTTGTCTTGCAGCCCTCTCAACTGGAGTTGATGCAGGTTACGCCAGAAACCGATGCTCAAAAGCAACAGCTTCGGCAACGGTTTTTAGAATTTGGGCTGAAAATCGTCTGCAAGCTTCGGCAGTTGGGGTATTTAGCAGACTTATTTGATCCGCGAACCGGGCAGCCCTTGCTCTCGCAAGCTGGAACGCTGCGGCTGGATGATGTGGCAGTGGTGCGATCGACGTTAGGCTATTCCACTACCCAATTTGGAAACTGTTGCAGCATCTTGCATCCCCATTGGGGCAGCGCTGTTTATCCCTCGATTTTGATTTCTTCGGCAGAGTCTAGCCAGGTCAAATCAGCGATCGTCGAAGTAGAGGGCTTGCTAGAAACCCACCATTCTTTAAGCGGCTGCGGCAGTTTGACCGAGTAGAGCGTCATTACCAGCGGTTCTTGCATCGCTTGACCGATAATTTCGACACTATAAGAAGGACTGTTTCTCGTCGCCAAATCGGCAATCAGACGTTTGCCGATGCGCCGCCAACTGGGTTCTTTGCTGTGCCACTCAAGGCGACAGCAAGGATAAGGAAGGGTTTCTCGATCGAACAATCGACAGCAAGCACCGATGACTCGATAGCTAAAATGAGCACCCGGACTAAAAAAAATCTGCCCATGTTTAAATGGGTGAGACATTCGAGAATGTTGCCCTGAGACTCGATCGTCGAGCCGACTTTTACTTTTCTGATTGGGGAGATTCACGACTGACCCAAATGCAAATGGTTAAACAGATAGCAGATAGAGAGACTTCAGGCTTAAAGTCCCTCTTACTCTCTACGATCCTAGAGCATGGCTTTCAAATCGGGGCAATTTTTAGGGCAAAACTGGGAAGCCCTCACTCGATCTCACTGCTCTTAAAATTATCGATTCCCTCTACCGTCCAGTTTGGGTCGATCAGTCGAGGTAAGAAAATTCCTAGCCCGATCGTCGTTGCGTCATTCATAAACCAAAGAGCATTTTGCCCAGTGCGGTGGTTGCGCCAGAGAATGTCTAATGTTCCATCGCCGTTATAGTCTCGAAAGCCTTCTATGTGCCAACTCAAATCAGTGACCGGAGTCAGATAAAGAGCTTTCTCAACCTTCATGCCGTTCAGTTGCCAAAAGGCGTTCTCGCCCGTGCTGTAGTTGCGCCAGAATATATCGGGTTTGCCGTCGCCGTTGAAATCTCCAACGCCTTGAATCTGCCAATTTGAGTCAGGAACGCTGGGCAGATAAGTGCCCGACTCTAAGGTGGTTCCCCTCATTTTCCAAAAGGCAACCTCTCCGGCTTGACTGCGCCACAAGATATCTAAATTGCCATCTTGATCAAAGTCTTGAATTGCCTGCATCTGCCAGCTAAGTCCTGGAGTCGGCAAGAAAATTCCTTCTTTAACGGTCATACCGTTGAGCGTCCAGATGGCGGCTTCACCCGTGCCGTTGTTATACCAGAAGAGATCTAAGAAACCATCGCGATCGAAGTCGCCCACTCCTTCAATGTTCCAGGCAGGGTCATAAACGGGCGGTAAGTAAACTGGCACGTTGAAAGTAGTGCCATCCATCTGCCAAAACGCAACCGAGCCATCTCGATAATTGCGCCAGAGAATATCCACGGATCCATCTCGATTAAAGTCACCCGTTGCTTGAATTCGCCATCCCAAATCTGTGACTTTGGGAAGCGACACCTCGCCCGCATAAGGACTGCTATTCAGTTTCCAAATATCGGTTTCGCCCGATCGAGCATTGTGCCACAGCAGATCAAGGTTGCCGTCGCGGTTAAAGTCACCGATGTCAGAGATCAGCCAGTTGCGATCGGAGCGAGTTGGCAGCGTCAGACTCGTTCCATAAGTCGTGCCATTCAGATACCAAAGCTTGTTCTCACCCGACTGGGTGTTATGCCAGAGAATATCTAAATTGTTGTCTCGGTTGAAATCACCAATCTTCTGAACCTGCCAAGTAGAGTCTAGAGACGTAGAGAAAAGTGAACTCGTGGTGTAAGTTGTGCGGTTTAGTTGCCAGGTTCCGATCTCATGGGTCGTTTTGTTGCGCCACAGCAGGTCGAGGCTGCCGTCGTTATTAAAGTCTCCGATGCCTTCAATACCCCAGCTTGAGCCTGAGACGGTGGGCAGATAAACGACACTTGAAAACTTTGCGCCATCTAGCAGCCAGAATGCGTCTTCACCCGTCTGGTCGTTGCGCCATAGCAAATCAACTTTACGATCGCCGTTAAAATCGCCAATGCCTTTGATCTGCCAGCTTAGGTCGGTCACAGGCAATAAATAAGAAACGTCAACAAAGGTGGTTCCATTCAGATTCCAGGTAGCGATTTCCCCGGTTTGGTAGTTGCGCCATAGCAGATCAAGTTTGCCATCGCCCGTAAAGTCTGCAATGCCTTCTACCTTCCAGGACAGGTCTGGCACTCTAGGCAAATTGGGTGCCGTGACGATAGAGCCAAAATCCGTCCCGTTCATCAGCCAGAGGTTGATCTCCCCAGTCGCAGCGTCGCGCCAGAGAATGTCTAGACCCCCGTCCCCATTGAAGTCTCCTTTCCCTTGAATCTGCCAAGTAGCCGCTTGGGTCGGCAACTGGCTACTTCCAGCAAAGGTGGTGCTGTTGATCTGCCACAAAAGCGGGTCGCCCGTCTGCTGATTGCGCCATAAGATGCCCGAATCGCCCATAATGCCTAAATCTTTGTCGTCATTAGCGATCGTGCTTGTGGCACTTATTGCAGTGGTCAGGGTCGCGTTCATTGGGTTTGTCACATTAAGTTGGAAGGTTTCGTCTTTCTCAAAGCGAGTGTCGCCTATAGCGTTGACGGTTAGATTCTGACTCGTCTCACCAGGACTGAACGTGAGCTTGCCGGAAATCGCCCTGTAGTCGTTTCCTGCGGTGGTTGCCGTGCCATCTGCGGTGCTGTAGTTGACAGTAATTGTTTCACTGCTCGCTTCAGACAAGGCAACTGTGAAGACGTAAGGAGTAGCGCCACCAGGGCCTTCTAGTTGGCTAATAGTGTTGGGTATCAGGCTAATGGTGGGACGCGTATCGTCATTCGCGATCGTGGCAACAACACTTCTATTGGTGGTTGAAATTGTACTGCCGATCGCAGCATTGCTGAGACTAACGCTAAAAGTCTCATTGTCCTCATACTTTGTGTCACCGTTGGCAAGTATCGTAAAGGTTTTGCTGGTTTCGGTGGGGGCAAAGGTGAGTTTTCCAGCCGCTTGCAGATAGTCGTTGTCCGCGAGAGTCGCAGTCCCGTTTGTGGTGTCATAATCGACGGTAATCGGTTGGCTGCTGGCATTTGTGAGCGTCGCCGTAAACACGTAGGGCGTGGTGCTGTTCTTGCCTTCGGGCTGATTGGCGGTTACAGTCGCGAGGCTAATCGTCGGTATGGGATCATCATCGACGATCGTGCCTGTGATTGTGTTTGTCGGCAGAGTCGCGTTGCTGACGTTGTTCAAATTAACGTTAAAGGTTTCATTGCTCTCATATTTCGTGTCACCGATCGCAGACACGCTGATAGTTTTGCTGGTTTCGGTGGGCAAAAACGTCAGAGTTCCAGTGGCGCGAGAGTAGTCGTTGTCGGCGATCGTCGCGTTGCCATCGCTCGTATCGTAATTAACCGTGACAGTTTTGTCAGTAGGATTCGAGAGGTTAACCACAAACAAATTAGGACTCGTTGCGTTTTCGAGTTGACCCACGTTGGCAGTGAGGCTAATGGTCGGCGTGAAATCATCGTTGAGTAAGGTGCCAGTACCTTCACCTGCTCCGGTAATATCTGCATTATTGGCCTTGGTCAATTGAACGATGAACGTTTCGTCTGACTCCAGCTTGTTATCGCCATTGGCAGACACGGTGATCGTCTTTTTGAGTTCGCCAGGGTTAAAAGTCAGCTTGCCCGAAGTTTGGGTGAAATCGTTATCTACGATCGTGGCTGACCCATTGCCCGTCCCATAATCCACCGTTACAGTTTGGCTGCTAGGATTTGAGAGCGTGACCACAAACTCGATCGGCGTAGTTTCGTTACTCAACCCTTCGCGCTTAGTCGGGCTGTCAATGTTCAAAGTCGGACGCTTATCTTCATTGGTTAGCGTTGCCGTTCCGCGCCCATCGACGGCTGAAATATCTGCGTTGCTACTAGGGTTTTGCAGATCGATAAAGAAGCTTTCATCTGGTTCTAGCGTGTCGTCTCCGGTTGCCAGCACCGTGATTTTTTGGTTGAGCGTGTTGGGGGCGAAAGTGAGAATGCCAGCCTGAGTGATGTAATCATTGTCTAAAGTTGTAGCCGAGTTGTCTTTTGTGGTGTAGCCAACTGTCACCGTTTCAGGCGTGATTGTTGAAAGAATGACATTAAAGACATAAGCAGCCGTCGCCCCTTTGTTGCCCTCGTTTTGAGTTACGCCGCTATCAATGCGAATGGTCGGGCGAGGCGGATTGTCGTCATTGAGCAACGTGCCTTTGCCCACCCCAGCGGCGGCAGAAATCGTCGCGTTGGTTACGATCGCAGGATCAAGGTTGACGAAAAAGTTCTCATCGGGTTCAAAAGTGGAATCACCATTTGCCAGGATCGTTATTTTCTGGCTTAAGTCATTGGGATTAAAGGTAATGATGCCCGCAGCAGAAGCATAGTCATTGTCTGTTGTGGTTGCTGATCCATTGCCCGTAGCATAGTTGACGGTGATTGTTTCACTGCTGGAGTTAGACAGGTTCGCCGTAAAGACATAAGGTGTGGTGCCACTCTGTCCCTCTTGTTGAGAAACGTTGTCGATGCTAACAGTGGGGCGAGAATCATCATTGACGATCGTCACCGTTCCCTTTCCAGAAACCGCCGATACATCTGCGTTTCCAGCTTGGCTGAGATTGACGGTGAAGTCTTCGTCACCTTCAAATTTGGTGTCGCCTTTGCTTGAAATGGTGATCGTTTTGTTGAGTTCTCCGGGGTTGAATGTGAGTGTTCCAGATGCCTGAATGTAGTCACTATCGGCTAGAGTTGCCTTGTTGTCTGCTGTGCCATAGTTAACAGTGACGATTTCAACACTGGGGTTAGAGAGACTGACTGTGAAGGTGCCACTCGTGCCTTCAGTGATGCTGATTTTTTGATCGATGCCGATCGTCGGTTGGAGATCGTCGTTTTTGATCGTGCCGATGCCGATGCCCTCAGTCGCAGAAATCAGTGCGCCCGTGCTGGGGTTCTGCAATTTGACGTTGAAGGTTTCGTCTCCTTCTAGCTTGGAGTCACCATTTGCGAGAACGGCAAAGGTTTGGGTCAATGTGTTGGGCGCAAACGTCAGGGTGCCAGTTTTAGTTTGGTAGTCGAGATCAGCGATCGTCGCCTTGTCATCCTGAGTCAGATATTCGACCGTAATCGGATCGCTGCTCGTGGCAGAGAGACTGACGGTAAAGATCAGTTCAGTCGTGTTTTGATCGCCTTCTTTCTGACTCACACTGTCAATTTTTAGCGTTGGAGCTGTGTCATCATTAGCGATCGTTCCTTTGCCCTGATTTTTGAGAATTCCAGCTTGTGTCGCATTGCTAAGATTGACAAAAAAGTCTTCATCTTTCTCTAAATTCGCATCACCATTTGTGATCACCGTGATCGTTTTAGAAATTTCATTAGGATTGAATGTAACTGTTCCTAAAGCGCTTATATAGTCATTATTAGCCTTTGTTGCAGCATTGTTAATAATCGTGCCATCAGCCGTTGCAAAGTCAACTGTAACGGTTTGATCGGTGGGATTGCTCAAGCTAATCGTAAAAAGATTAGTTTTTGTCGTGCTTTGATTTCCTTCAAGATTACTCACGTCGTTGATGCTGATTAAAGGAATCAGATCATCGTTTGTGATCGTTCCGGTTGCACTTGAGGTGGAAAGCGTGGCGTTTTGAGGCGTGTTGAGATTAACTAAAAATGCCTCATTTCCCTCATACTTATCATCCCCCGTTCCTAAAACGGTAATCGTTTTGCGGGTTTCGTTGGGTGCAAAGGTGAGGCTTCCAGTGGTGGCTTGATAGTCTTGGTCGGCGATCGTAGCCGACTGATCAGCCGTACTGTAATTCACCGTGATCGTTTGATAGCTGGCATCAGACAGCGTGACAACGAAGCTAGAAGGAGTAGTGCCACTATTACCTTCTAATGCCTCTGCGTTGGCGATTTGAATGGTCGGAGCAGTGTCGTCAGAAGTAATGATGCCAGTTGCCTGCTCAGTAGCAGAGAGGTTGGCATTCTTGGCATTGGTCAGCTTAACAAAGAACTGCTCGTCTGTTTCAAACTTAGTATCGCCTTGAGAGAAAACCGTGATGGTTTGACTCGTGGTGTTCGGCGCAAAGGTGAGGGTTCCGGTGGCGGCAGTATAATCGTTATCGGCGATCGTCGCGGTGTTATCGATCGTCGCATAATCTACCGTAATTTCTTCACTGCTGGCTTGGCTGAGATTGACCACAAACTGGTAAGGAGTATTCGCCCCGCTCGTGCCTTCAAGCTGTGAAGCAGGCGTTGTAATGCTCAAAGTTGGACCCGGATCATCATTGAGAATCGTTCCGGTAGCGACGCTGGTAGCAGGTGCGATCGTGCCATTAATGGGATTGCCCAACGTTACCTTGAAGGTTTCATTGTTCTCAAATTTGGGGTCTCCGTTGACTAACACGCCAAAGGTTTGAGTCAGTTGACCGGGAGCGAAGGTTAGTTTGCCCGTCGTGTCGGCATAGTCGTTATCTACTAAAGTTGCGGTGTTGTTGGTGGTGGCGTAATCGACGATCACGGTTTCGGTGCTGAGATTTGAGAGACTCGCCGTAAAGATCAGCGGCTGAGAACCACTGTCGCCTTCAGCTTGACTGATATCGGCGATCGCGATCGTCGGTCGGCTGTCATCATTTTGAATCGTGCCTGTCGCATTCACGGCTGTGGTGAGCGTCGCGTTAGTCGCACCATTCAGCGTCACGGTGAACGTTTCATCTGGCTCAAATTTGCTATCGGCAGTCACACCAACTGCAAGGGTTTGGCTAGTCTGACCCGGAGCAAAAGTAACGCTAGCAGTCGAAGCGGGCACATAGTCACTGTCTAAACTGGTCGCGGTGCCGTCTGCGGTGCTGTAAGTCACAATCACGTCTTGAGTACTAGGCTGAGACAAGGTGACGACAAAAGGAAACGCGGTAGGAGTCGCACCTGTGCCTTCTAGCAGCGTAATGGGTGCCGCACTGAGGCTAACCGTTGGAGTCGCGATTGCCCTTGCTTGCGATAACTCTGAGGTGTTGCTACTAGCATCAGTGGCAGTGGCGGTGATCAACTGTCCGAGGGCACCTCCCGAAGCGGTAAAGCTAAAGTTTCCGGTGCCGTCTGCGGCGGTCGTGACATCGGTAAAACCGAGGAACGTTTTGCCTTGAGCGGTGCCCGTCGCGTCGTTGCTAAAGAATTCAACCCGGAATTGAGTGCCTGGAGTGCTGTTGAGCGTTCCAGCGATCGCGGCTCCCGTTCCGACCAATTCGGCGATCGTCAACACTGGGAAGTTTTGAAGATTGTTGGCTCCGACATCCAAATCGCCTGCGTCGTTAGCAGTTACGCCATCTTTACCGAGGTCAATGCCTAAGCCCGTATTGCCCGTAAAAGTGTTGCTCTCAATGCGGTTTCCGGTGACAGTGCCGACGATCGCGACTCCCGATCCTTTGTTTGCCGAGAGATCGTTTTGCCGAATTGTGTTGCCGCCTTGGGTGTCGATCAAAATGCCATCTTGGGCGAAGTTTTCGATCGCGAGTCCTTTAATAGTGCTGCCCCCAGCGGTGAGGTGTAAGCCGCTTGCCGTAGTTCCGGCGGCCGTGCCATCTAGGACAATTAAAGGAGTGTTGGTGAATCCGGTTTGGGTGGCACCGTCGATCGTAACCACATCACTAATTACAGGCAGAGCAGATTGCAGTGCGATCGTTTGCACGCCAGTCCCCGGAATGGCAAAGCTAATTGTATTTGCGCCAGCGAATGCGTTCGCGTTAATAATTGCCTGACGGAGTGATCCTTCTCCACTATCACTTGTGTTGGTGACAACAGTATCGTTTGCCAGAATCGTGCTCGTTGCTGTATTATCACTCGTGCTGATCGCGTATCCTAAATTAGTTGCATCTGCTGTGATGAATAGCTTTAAAGTTTCGTCTGCTTCTGCTGTTGCATCATCTTTAGGAGTCAGCTTCAAATCGATCGTGTTTGCACCCGCTAAGAATTTTAGAATGATCTCAGTTGCAGAGAAGCTGACGATCGTGGCAAATGCCGAATCAACCGACCAATCGTAATCACTTGAAGAAGCAGTGCTGGTCGGGTCGATCGCAAGTTTAACGGTCAGTTCTCCCGTTGTAGTGCTGCGCTTAATTTGATAGGTTGACGGATCGTTAGAGGGAGTTGCTTCGTTGGCAGTTGCGTCGATCGTGGTCAAACTTACTAGGGGCAGTAGTTCTTGACCAAACACATCAAATTTGTTGTTAAAGTCGCCTGTGACCAGATCGCCCGCATCGCTCATAAAGGCAATATAGCCACCACTGTCACTAATCACCGGAACTTGAGAAGCTCCTTTTCCGCTATCGGTGCCAGCACTGTTGTTGCTGATCAGCGTTGTTTTGTTGAGCAGCAGATCTCGAACAAAAATATCTTGAGCGCTGTTAGTGTCACTGGCAACGAGGTTATTAGAATAGCTGACAAATGCCACAAATCGTCCGTCTTGACCAATCAACGGGTTAAACGATCCGGTGCCGCCAAATGAACCCCCTGTGCTGGTGCCTGTGCCGCTTCCTGTCCCATCTTTATCGACGCTGACTAAGATCGTTCGGCTCTTGGTAGGGTCATTAATATCAATTTCGCGAACAAACACATCTTGAGCATTGTTGTTATCAGTCGCGACCAGCGTATTAAAGGTGCTGGTAAACGCGATATAAACCTTGCCCCCATAGCTGCTGATCACGGGACTCGACGCAAACGCCCCACTTGCAGGCGCGCCCCCAGTCACGGTGCCATAAGTTCCTGAAGAATCGACGCTCACTCCCATAGTCGTGTTCTTCACCAAATCGCGAATAAACACATCTTGAGACGCATTGTTATCGGTGCCAAACAGATTGGTTGCACTGCTAGTAAAGGCAACGTAATGCCCATCACTGCTAACCACTGCATTGTTAGAGTCTGCGTTGGCGATCGCACCCCCGCTATTCTGACTAATCAGTGAGATGCCGCTAGTCTGACGATCCCATAAAAATATCTGTTTTCCGGTTGTGGCACCCGTTGCTAAATTTGTGCCGTCGCTAGTGAAGGTGATTAATCGTCCATCATCACTAATCGACGCATTCTCAGATGTGCCATCGCTGCTGTTTGTGTTTCCATTAGCGTGACTAACCAGCGTGATTGTTTTTGACGATCGCTCCCAGACAAACACATCCTGTTTAGCGTTGCCATCCCCATTCACTAGATTGGTTGCCAGACTTGTAAAAACTACATATTGACCATTACCGCTAATAGTCGGATTGATTGAAGCACGATCGCCGATCGTTGTTCCACCGTTGACTTTGCTGATCAGAGTCAGGGTGTCAGGCTGCGATCGCTCCCACAAGAAAAGATCGGATGTTCCATTAGTGTCTCCTGAAACGAGGTCAGAGGCATCACTCACAAAGACCACAAACTGACCGTCACGACTAATCACCGGATTGAAAGAATTGCCATTTCCAGAAACCTTAGCTAGATTGCGGCTAATCAACGTGACTGTTTTGGTCTGATTATCTCGAATAAATACATCCTGAGCGCCATTTGCATCATTAGACGCTAACTCAGGAGCCTTGCTCGTATAGACCACATAGCGACCGTCTGCACTGACAGCATTGCCCGCCGTTAGCGTCGAATCTTCACTTCCGGTTTTAGGCATGAGCGCCGGATCATTGCTCTGACGAGACACCAAGCTAATCGTGCCGATCGGTTGGGCAACACTGGGCAACAGGGCAATAAACACATCGGCAGCGCTGTTGCCATCGCGATCGACCAGATTGCTGGCTTGACTAGTAAACGCCACAAACGCCCCGTCTGCACTGATCACCGAAGGGGACACTGCGAGGCTAGCGGGATCGTCTGCTGGAGAATCATTATTTCCGATCGCGTCAACACTGCGGCTGACTAAAGAAGTGGTGTTAGCCGTTAAATCACGCACGAAGACATCGCGCTTGCCGTTCGTGTCATCGGCAACTAGATTGCTGGCACTGCTGGCAAAACTAATTCGCTTGCCGTCTCCGCTAATAGAAGGGTCAGACGACCCATCATTGCCAAACACTCCAGCGGTGTTGCCACTCACCAAAAAGGTAGTGAGCGCATCGATTTCTCTGACAAATACATCTTGTTTGCCGTTAGCGTCGATCGCGTTCACCAAATTCGTAGAGTAGCTGGTGAACGTGACATATTTTCCATCGCCGCTAATCACGGGGTTAAGCGAACCGCTATCGGCAAACGGGTTTTCTAAACTGTTGCTGCTGTTCGTTCTAGTGCTGTTAAAGCTGATTAAGCTGATCTTATTGGCAGTTGTGCTGGCGCTGTCCCACAAAAAGATGTCTTGCGTGTTGTTGTTATCAATTCCATCTGCCACGAGGTTAGTAGCCGCGCTGACAAACGCGATGCGGCTACCATCGTTGCTGATTACAGGGTTTATCGATACGTCGTTTGCCCCACCAACGCCAGGGGTCAACGAGGTGCTGATCACGGTCATCGTGTCATTAGCACGGCTCCAGCGAAATACGTCTTCAGTTGAGCCATTAGGATCAGACCCAGCGAGAGGGAGATTAGTCGCATTGCTGCTAAACGCAACATAATTGCCATCCCGACTCATTGAGAAACCCGTCGAAACCCCTTTATTGCCGCTTCCTGATTTGTTACGGTTGCGACTAACGAGCGTGACTGCATTACTACCCGCTGACCCATCCCACTGAAAGACATCGGGTTGATTGTTTCCAGCATTGTCAGCCGGGAACGAAGTCAAATTAGTTGCATTGCTCAAAAACGCTACATATTGACCGTTTTCACTAATGACAGGGTTATAGGAGTCTTCATCCTGGCTTGCGGTGCCGTTATTTGTAGGGCTATTTGTCGCGCTCACTAGCCGAATCGTGTCTGTGCTGGTAGTGCTGTTCCATTTCCACAAAAACACATCTTTTCGAGTATTTTGGTCACCAGAGGCAATATCAGCCGCATCACTGACAAACACCACAGACAAGCCATCACCGCTGATCACTGCGTTAGATGAAGCCCCATTCGCGCTGCCTGTTTTGCCTGCATTGTGGCTCACGAGTTTAAGCGTTTGAGTCTGACGATCGAGCCAAAACACATCCGATTTGCCGTTTTTATCATCAGCAACCAAACTGCCAGAATTGCTAGTGAAGACGATATAGCGTCCGTCGTTGCTCACAGAGCTACTGCCCAGGGTGCCGCCCGTGCTGTCACTCGTGCTCAATAAAGACGGATCGATCGGAGACAGCAAATCGACAGGCAGCAAATGATCATAATTTGCCAGCGTGGATGCCTGAAAGACAAGACCCGTCGCAATATTACCCGTGTGGACTTCTAAAGCCCAGTTGCCGCCAGCCTCGCGATCGCCCGTTTGATCGATCGATGCGGCGATATCTGCCCCGGTGATCTGTCCCAAACGCTGCACAAAATTACGACCCTGCTCTCCTTGAGCGACATTACAGCCATAAAGCAAAATGTCAGCATCCTCAGTCAACGCCTGCGACCATGAACCTAGCTGAGAGGTATAGCGATCGAGACTTGTCGCATCCAACTCGGTGGTGCCTAGCTGCAAGCCGCCTGTCTCGCCATGAGAAATGATATGAATGCTAGAAATTCCGGTGCGCCCCAAGAGGGTTTGAGTGATCTGGGTGACTGCATCTGCGATCGGGTCGAGAACATGAACCTCAGTTCCAGAAGTCACGCCTGCTACCAGGCTCTGATAATCGGAGACATTGGAATCAATAAACAGTAAAGACGTAGCTGCACGAGTTTGCAGGGCGAGAGTAGGAAGCAGATTTGCTAGAGGATCGCCAACCGCAGGCAGAGCAGACACGGCAGCATCAGAGGATAACACATAACGGTTTGAGGCGGATGACCCAGCAAATTCCATGACGTTGAACTCCTCGCAAAGTGACCGGGGATGAGAGATAAGGGCATAGCCAAAGCTAGTTTTCCCAGAACGCCAGTAGAACACACATTTCTGAGAACAAACACGCAAATTTTTTATCTTCAACAGTCAACTTTTTACAATCTCTTGATAGAAAATTTCGGCAACTACGAAGGCGATCGCTCTCTAGCATGGGCTAGTAGGCTTTTGAACGTCAGATTGGAATAGACTGGAATGATGTTTGCAAATTTCTTGCCTGCTGAAGTCGCCCGTCTGAGCGAAGCTACCTCGATCGCCCTGGCACAGCAGATGACTCGTCAGGCGATCGCCACTCCCTTGAGTGCTGACCCGATCGCCACGGCTTACATTCATCAAGGCAGCGGCGGAACTCCAATTTTGCTGCTGCATGGGTTTGATAGCTCAGTCTTCGAGTTTCGACGACTCTTGCCACTTCTCGCCGCCCAGCAAGAAACTTGGGCAGTCGATTTGTTGGGGTTTGGGTTCACAGACCGCCCGATCGGAGTCTCTTTTAATCCGATCGCGATCAAAACTCATCTCCACGCATTTTGGAAGACGTTAATCGATCAGCCCATGATTTTAGTGGGTGCCTCTATGGGCGGTGCAGCAGCGATCGATTTTACGCTCACCTATCCCGAAGCGGTGGCAAAACTTGTGCTCATTGACAGCGCTGGGTTTGCCGTAGGCCCGGCAGTGTCGCGGTTTTTGGTGCCGCCCCTTGGCTATCTGGCAACCGAATTTTTGCGCCAGCCCAAAGTCAGGCGGCAAGTCAGTCTCAAAGCCTATGCCGATGCGAGTTTTGTGACTGCCGACGCACAGTTGTGTGCAGCGCTACACTTGCAGTCACCTCAATGGAGTCAGGCAATGATTGCTTTCACAAAAAGCGGGGGCTATAACTTTCTGACTGATAAGATTTCGCAGATCGACAAACCGACGCTGATTCTTTGGGGCGACTCTGATCAGATTTTGGGCACCCAAGACGCAGAGCGATTTAGAAAAGCCATTCTCACCAGCCGACTCGTTTGGGTTGAACACTGTGGGCACGTTCCCCATTTAGAGCAGCCTCAAATCACAGCCGCTTGCATTCTAGAAAATTTTGAGTGATGAAAGCTGTCGATTAACACTTTATCTGTCGTCTCAACAAAATTCTGTCATGCACCTTGGAAGGGCTGAAAGTCTTGCCAGACATAGCTTTCTAGAGTTTCATGTCAGCTCATTGCTGATTTAACTAGTAACTTGAGTGTTGTGATGTCATGAGAGAAAAATAAGACCCGCGACTCGCGGACTACGGATGCGAGAACTGTTTTTGTTGCTTGGCAAACAAGTTAGTAAACACTTGCGCGGCTGCCT